>JAOZLU010000847.1 GCA_029934695.1 Desulfobacterales bacterium
TGGATGTTTGATGTTTGATGCTGGATGTTTGATGCTGGATGTTTGATGTTTGATCAAAATATCTGTTCCTGAACTTTCCATATTTGTTGTAACAGAGAATGGAGTGCAAAAATGGATTTGCCCGGATCATGATTACTGCAATGGAATTTTTGCTTTTTTGTTAACCGCAGACGAAATTATTGAATATATTTTGATTTACAGAGGAGAATATGATGAGAACATATCTGCGATGTGCTTTGTTCACGGCTTTACTGATTTCCCTGATCTTCTGTGGGTGTCAGACGACGTATTACGCTATGTGGGAAAAGCTGGGAAAGGAAAAACGGCATTTGCTTAAAGATGAGGTGGCAGATGCCCAGTCCGAGCAGAAGAAGGCTTCTGAGGAATTCAAGGATGTTCTGACCCGGGTCAAGGAAATTTACGGGCTTGAAGGGGGCGATCTTGAAAAAATTTATGGCAAACTCAGAGATGATTATGAATCCTGTGAGGAACGGGCCGATGATGTCCGGGAAAGAATTGACTCGGTCGAGGAGATTGCAGAGGATCTCTTTAAAGAATGGGAAAAAGAAATTAATGAGATCGGCAATCAGAAATTCAAATTAAAAAGCAGGGAGTCCCTGAGAGATACGAAAGTGCGATATGCCCGCCTTCATAATGTGATGATCAAGGCCAGCGAGAAAATGGACCCTGTCCTTAAAAATCTTAAAGATTATGTGCTGTACCTGAAGCATAATCTGAACGCCCGGGCTGTGGGCGCATTGAAACAGGAAATGGGAAATATTGAGATTGCAGTGGAATCGCTTATCAGGGATATTAACGAATCTGTCAGAGAGGCGGAGGAGTTTTTGAAGAATTTTGAGTAAATCTGCTTTGCTCTCATCTGTAAAGGAATGTTTACACAGATAATTGTTAAGGAAAATGAAATGAGAAGAGAAGCCATATCAGATTTTTTCATTGCCAATCATAAATTGTATTCCACCGAAAATGAAAATATGGATATTTTTGATCAGATAGGAGGTTCGTCTGTTTATGAGGTGATTAAGATTGTGGACGGAATTCCTTTATTTTTTGAGGAACATATCGGACGCATGAAAAATTCTGCCCGTTTGTCAGAGATGACGATATGCAAGAATGAAAATGAGATCATGGAAGAAATTTCCATGCTGGTGAAAAATAACCGATGTAAAAATATCAATGTGAAACTGGTTCAGACCTGGTCCGAGGGAAAATCGCTTTTTCTGACCTGTTTTATCCGCTCCGAGTATCCGGGCAGAAAAGTTTACGCCCAGGGCATTCATACCATATTGTTCCAGGGAGAAAGAAAATCTCCCCACATTAAAACCATAAGCAGTTCTTTCCGGGATAAAGTCAGGAAGGCAAGGGAAATATCCGGAGCTTATGAGGCATTGCTGGTGGACGAAGCTGGATACATTGCCGAGGGAAGCCGTTCCAACATCTTCTTTCTGAAACAAGGCAGGATTTATACGCCGCCCATAGAAACCGTATTGCCGGGAGTGACTCGCAGGCATGTGATGCAGGTTTGTAAAACACTGGAAACTCAGGTCAGAGAGGAACCGCTTCACTTTGGGGAGCTTCCTGAAATTGAGGGGGCTTTTATCACAGGAACAACAGTGGATGTGCTTCCCATATCGTCTGTTGATGACAGAAAAATCCTTTCTGCTTCTGCCCCTTTGATTCAAAAGATTAAGGAACAATATGATGAAGAAGTAAAAACGTATGTCACCCTTCGACAGGCTCAGGGACAGGGACAGGGGCCGAGCACGGAGAACCGCAGAGTTCTGCTGTCTTCTCTGCGTCCCGGCCCCTGAGGGTGCCGAAGGGTGCCGAAGGGTGCCGAAGGGTGAAGGAGGGATGATGAAAGTCACTTTGTTAATGGCTGTTACGCTTGATGGAAGAATCGGGAAAACAGCTGACCATTTTGTGAATTGGGCAGGAAAAGAAGATCGGAAGCTCTTTGTGGAGGTCACCAAAAAAGCCGGTGCTCTGATTATGGGGTCAAAAACCTTTGATACCATCGGAAAACCTTTGCCGGGACGAAGAAATATCATTCTGAGCCGGAATAAAGACCGAAAGTCAGTATGGGAAAATCTGGTTTTTACGGATAAGACACCCAAAGCTGTTTTGGAAAATTTGGAAAAAGATGGATTTTCAGAGGTTATTTTGGCAGGCGGAGCAACAATAAACTCGCTTTTTGCCAAAGAAAATTTAATTGACGAAATTATAGTCACCATTTCCCCCCTGATTTTTGGCTATGGATTTTCCCTTTTTTCCGAAGACATTTCCATGGAATTGGAACTCAGAGAAATAAAAAAATCAGGGGAGAATTCGATTTATGCGAGGTACAAGGTAAAGAATCAGGAGGAATGAGAAATTTTTGTTCTGCGAGTGCCGGCGGAGTGCTTTGCG
>JAOZLU010000238.1 GCA_029934695.1 Desulfobacterales bacterium
GATGTTTGATGTTTGATGTTTGATGTTTGATGTTTGATGTTTGATGTTCGATCCGGGATGTTCTTATGTGCGTATGTCATCGGCGAGCCGATGTCATGTGCCGCTCCTTTTGTCTATCGGGAAGAGACCTGCGAGGTTTTAAAAACCTCGCAGGTCTTTGATTGAGATTGATCACCCAAGGGCATTCAGCACCAACGTCAACGGCCTGCTTTCCTCTGTTTCCCCGGCAAAGCGGACAGGCCCAGGTTTCCTGTAATTGTCCTCACCTGGGGAGGCTGCGAGCCATTTCTCCCTGAACGCCTTTGCGATTCTGAAGGCCGGGGAGGCCACATCCACCACGCTTTTTTCCAGCACAAGGGCCAGTTTTCCCTTTCGTTCCTCAAGATGCATGAGCGCGGCAATGGGAATTCCCACGGGTTCCCATTTGGAAAAGCCCGACTCCAGATTCTTTATAGCGGCCATCTGCCCGGTTGCGCCATTGGCTATGAGGCTGAAAACGGTCAGCCCCAGATTGTAAGTATAAGTGCAGTCAAACTGGGTGGGATCATTTCCCCTGCCGTCATACCCGTAAAAATGGAGCTGGGTCTTGAATTTCGCAACGGATTTCTTATAGATTTTCTCAACAGAAGCGGGAATGGCCTCATCTTTCCGGATCGCCCCCGCCTTTATCAAGGTCTGCCTGAGCGTTTTCACAGAAATGACGGACGGCTTTACCAGCAGAAAAGCCGCTTCATCATAGTTTCTGAACAGGATTGGCCCGAAGTAATCCGGATCAAGATTTTCTTTTCCAAGCGTTTTTTTGTAAAAGGCCCTTTCTATCCCGATTTTATACGCTCCTCTTTCCCTGAGAATGCCGAGATAGTCTCTTACCAGTCCCATGAGCACCTTGTCCGTCTCCACCTGGGAAAACTGGAAATTCCCGTGGCTGTCCCGTTCCATGAGAAGCCCTTCCTGGAAAAATGCGGGGATATCATTGAACAGATCATCATCGCGGGAACTCCATATTGAAAAAGAGCCTTCTTCACGCGAACGCCTGGCAAGTCTCCGCAGATATTCCAGTTTATCCTCAAGCGTCGGAAAATTCAGATGGAAATCTGTATCGCGGGTTGTGTTATATTCAGCAATAATTGTATTCAGCTTTATGATAAACACCTGTATTTCATTGATGAATTCCAGGACACCTTCGGGTATGACAAGTACGCCGTAATTTTTTCCCACAGCAGCCCGTCTCACAATCGCATCACACACCACACGGGAAAGATGCCGCAGGGTCATCCCATAGGCAGTGTAATCCACTGTTCTCTCTTTTTCCGCTTTTTCGATCCGCCTCATATCCACATAGTCGGCAAGGTCTTCGCCGATAAGGGTCATGTTCGCATGGGTCTGCAATGCAACCTCAAGGGCCAGATGGCTTGCCACCCGTCCCATGACCTTGCAGATATGCCAGTATTTGACATCGGAACTGCTGTCCGTGCAGAGGTTGCTGATTTCACCTGCAAAGGCTCTGGCCGCGGTGTGAAACCCAAAAGACATGGCACACAGCACATTCCCGTCAGCGTCTCTGACCTGTATATCCCCGTCAATGGTTTTGGGAACGCCGATGACCTGAACCCCGTCGTCGGCCATCTCCTGAGCCAGAAATGCAGCGTTGGTGTTGGAATCATCCCCCCCCACAACCACAATGGCATCCAAATCAAGTTTTTTGCAGGTCTCCCGTGACAGGGCGACTTTCTCTGCTGTGTCAATTTTGGTCCGGCCGGTACGGATCATTCCAAAGCCGCCCAGGTTCCGATAAGCATCCACAAGATTTCCGGTGATCTCAATGGTTTCATTTTCAATGATTCCGTCAGGCCCGATCAGAAACCCGAATATCCTGTTTTTGGGATTGGCTGCTTTGGCCGCGTCATAAATCCCTGCAATCACATTATGACCACCCGGGGCAGGCCCCCCTGAAAAGACAATGCCGATATTGCGTTTTTTGCAATATTTTTCTTTGAAAGATACTTCAGGAGATTCCACGCCCGCAATTGTCTGAACCTTGTTCTTTATGATTCCGGGCAACTGCTTTTCAGCTTCCCTGTCAATGGTAAATTTGTATTTGTCAGTTTCTTCCAGAACCGTATAAAGGGCGGAGAACACATCACTTATGGGCGGGATATATTTTCTTCTTTGAATCAGCTCCGGGTTGATATTGTCAGTTACCTTCTGAACTTCAGGGTGTTTCAGAAGATCCGCAAGAGTGGCAGACATTTTTCCTGGCATTGTTATCCTCCGTTTATATTAAAGGTTTTAGGTTTTAAGTTTTAAGTTTTAAGTTTTAAGTTTCAGTTTTTGCGCTCAAATAAAATTCCCGGAATGCAGGGTGTAACCGGACACCGGCAGTCCTGTCCGGCCCGGAAGCCGGACACAGACTTTTATGTGCTTTTCTTTGTGCCCTCTGTGCCTTTGTGTGAGATATCGGCGTGACATGCTGAAATTGAATCCGTTATAATCAGGCTATTTATTTGGAGTTCCCTTACTGCAAAAAATTTGGTATCAATAAAAATATTTTCTTAAAAACCTGTAAGAATTAAGTTTCAGATTTTGGATGTTTTGTCAAGATTTTTGGATTTTGCCATAAAAACATCTTGCTATTTTAAATTATTATGCTAAACAGAATGCACTTTGGCTGGAAAAGGCCGCGTGTTGCGGCTGATATTATTAATTCAAATTAACTGAGGGAGGTTTTGATGAAGAAAGGTTTTTGGAAAAAAGCGGTTGCTTTCGCGGCGATGCTTGTATGGGTTGCCACTTATGCTTACGGCGCGGATATTGAACTCGCCAAAAAATCAACGCTGGAATCTATCATGAAAAAGGGTGAGATCCGGGTCGGTTTTGAAGCAGGATACATGCCTTTTGAAATGACGGACAAAAAGGGAAAATTTGTCGGCTTTGACATTGATGTTGCCAAGGAAATGGCCAAGGCCATGGATGTCAAATTTGTTCCTGTCAATACTGCGTGGGACGGCATTATTCCTTCGCTCATTACCGGGAAATTTGATATTATAATGAGCGGCATGACCGTCACTCAGGAAAGAAATCTCAAGATAGGTTTTGCTGACCCGTACATTGTTATCGGCCAGACCATTCTGCTCAACAAAAAGCATGAAGCCACTGTCAAGTCTTATAAAGACCTGAATGATCCCAAGTTTGTCGTGACTTCAAAACTCGGAACCACCGGGGAGCAGGCAACGAAACGGAAGATTCCGAAATGTACTTACAAATCCTTTGAGACGGAAACAGAAGCATTTCTTGAGGTGATAAACGGTAAGGCAGACGCTTATGTGTATGATCAGCCGAATTGTGTTGTGCTCATGGCGCAGCAGGGTGCCGGCAAGCTGGTCTTTCTTGATAAGCCTTTTACTTATGAACCCCTTGCCTGGGCGATCAACAAAGGGGACCCGGATTTCCTCAACTGGCTGAATAATTTTCTGAAGCAGCTCAAAAATGACGGACGCTATGACGTGATCTACAACAAGTGGATAAAAAGCACGGAATGGTATAAGAATGTAAAATAAATTTTCAACCCCCGGGTTTGCCAGTTGTTCCGACAATAATGTCAGACCCGGGTTCGGCTTTATTTTTTTTGAGTATGAACTGCGGGCTTCGACTTAATAATGATTTCACTGATTATAACGGATTTCTGATTATAACGGATTTTGTGGTTCTGCATAATTTCAGGCTGTCAGGAAACCGCAGAGATCAGGAGGGCTCTGTGTCCTTTGTGGTTTCGCTGTGTCCTCTGTGGTTGAAAAACGGATTCAGACCACAAAATCCGTTAGAATCAGACTGATTATAACGGATTCAGGGGAGGCTCCCGCATCCGCCCTCAGACATATCCTGCCGAACGTGCAGGTCTAAGCTTTGTGCCCCTTTGTGCCCCCTTTGTGCCCTTTGTGGTTAAAAAGGTGCGCAGGGCTGATTTCAGGGCTCCCCTAAAAGCGTTATAATCAGGAATCAGAAATATGACAACTCTGCAATGAAAGGTTGAAAGACAGATCCGCAACCTGCTGAGATCATTCAATGGGAACCGCTGGTTCGGGAGTGTATGAACTAATAATTTCAAATGGTTACGGACAGGCTTCAAACTTTTTGCTATACATCAATTGTTCATTTTAGGATATGGATTGCGGGGTTTGGACATGAGAAGTGTCCGCCTTAAATTAAATCATTAATTAATAAGGAGGTAATTTTTATGGGAGGAAACGTATGAGAGGTATGAAGAGAAAAAAAACGGTTCAGATTTCTTTGGTTGTTCTTATGATGGTGATGGGACTGATGCTTCAGCAGGGGACAGGCTTTTCTTTTGGAAAGGATAAAGACAAGGACAAAGACAGGCCGGCCCGACTTGTCACAATGGCTGTGGAATATCCGGGAGTGGTGATTCCCCCTGAAGAAGATCTGAGTATGGACATCATCTTCCACAATAAAGGGCGGTCTGACGAGAATGTTGATGTATGGATCGCTGAAAAACCGGAAAACTGGAAAGTCAGGATTAAAACCTATCGTTTCACCGTAACCGGGATCCATGTACCGTCCGGTGATGACAAGACGCTCACTCTGGAAGCAGACCCGGGAAAGGAAGTGAAGCCGGGAAAATATGAGTTTCGTATTGAGGCCAAAACCCGGGATGGTCAGTTCAACATGACTGAAACTGTTGTGGCAACCATAAAGGAGAAGGAAGAAGGCGAAAAGGAAGACAGGGGTGTCAAACTGACCACCTCTTATCCTGTTCTCCGGGGCCCGTCGGACGGAGAGTTTGAATTTTCGGTGGAGGTTGACAGCAAGCTGGATAAGGATGAGGTCTTCAATCTCTTTGTCCAGGGACCTGACGGGTGGGAAATCAATTTCAAGCCTGCGTATGAATCCAAGTATATATCAAGCCTTCGGATCAAGGCGAACCAGAGTCAGACAGTGGCTGTTCAGGTCAAACCTTCATTGTCCGCGCAAGAGGGCGAATACCCCGTCAATATCAAGGTGAGTTCAGGCGAGGCCAAAGGAGAAGTTCCTCTGACTGTGATTCTCACCGGCACTTATGGCATAGAAGTCGGAACAGTTACCGGCCTGCTGTCGCTGGATGCCAGACAGGGGAAGCCGGCCAATATGTCCTTCTATATCAAAAATACGGGTTCTGCTGTGAACAAGGCCGTCAAATTCATGTCTTTCAAGCCGGAGAACTGGAAGATCGAATTCAAGCCTGAAATCATCGAGGCCATAGAACCCGGGGGGTTGAAACAGGTGGAAGTTATTATCACGCCTTATGACGAGAGCCTTGTGGGAGACTACTCGGTAAACGTCAGGATTGACGGGGAGAAGACATCCGAAACCCTTGAATTCCGGGTCACAGTCAAAGCTTCTGCCGCATGGGCCTGGATCGGGATTCTGATTATTATCGCGGTGACCGGCGGGCTGACCGCTTTATTCCGTAAACTGGGAAGGCGTTAAAATGGAACAGCAAAAAGCAATCATCGAAACACAGGAATTAACAAAAGCATACAACGGTCAGGCCGCGGTGGATCGCCTCTCCTTCAATGTGAATGAGGGGGAAATCTTCGGATTTCTGGGCCCCAATGGCGCGGGAAAGACGACGACCCTGCTCATGCTCCTCGGTCTGACAGAGCCTACGGCCGGAAAAGCCAGGGTGCTGGGGGTTGATCCTGCAAGAGACCCGGTCAGAGTCAAAGGAATGATCGGCTATCTCCCTGAAAACATGGGGTTTTACCGGGATATGAACGCGTGGCAGAGCCTGATGTATATTGCCGAACTGAACGGCCTGTCACAGGATGCGGCAAACAGGCGGATTGAAAGTGCCCTGAGAACGGTCAGCCTTCTGAATGAATCCAAGAAAGAGGTCGGGAGCTATTCACGGGGAATGAGACAGCGTCTTGGCATCGCCGAGGTGCTGGTCAAAGAGCCGAAAGTGGCGTTTCTGGATGAGCCGACTCTGGGCCTGGACCCGGATACCGCCAACCGAATGATTGAACTGGTTGAGGGGCTGTGCCGGGTAAAAGGAATGACAGTGCTTCTCTCCTCCCATTTGCTGCATCAGGTTCAGAAAATCTGTCACCGTGTCGGGATTATGATCAACGGCCGGATGGTGGCTCAGGGCCAGATGGACCAGTTGGCTGAGGAAAAGCTCGGTGTGGGCAGAGAGCAATACACATTGGAAGAGATTTATATGAAATATTTCCGGGAGGCCTGATTATGAACGGTATCAAAGTCATTTTTAAAAAAGAACTGTCGGATCATTTCAGCAGTTATCGGTTCCTGCTCCTGTTTGCCATGATTGTCATGGTGAGTCTGGTCACAGTTTATATGGCGGGAATGGGGATCACAAAGGACCTGGAAGGGGTGGCGAAACCGAAATTTGTCTTTCTCATGCTCTTCACATCCTCGGGGATGCAGTTCTCACTGGTGCAGTTTGTGGCGTTTTTCGGGCCTCTGATCGGCCTGATCCTGGGGTTTGACACGATCAACCGGGAGCGGAACGAGGGGACCCTCAGCAAGCTGCTGTCTCAGCCCATTTACCGGGATGCGGTCATCAACGGAAAATTTCTGGCCGGCGTGTTTATCATTACCGTCATCATGGCATCAGTCATGCTGTTTATTTCGGCCATGGGGCTGATGACCATAGGTGTTATCCCCGGGATTGAGGAAGTGTGGCGGATGTTTATCTATCTGGTCATCAGCATCTTCTACATTTCCTTCTGGCTGGGGCTTGCCATTCTTTTTTCCATTCTTTTCCGCAATGTCGCCACATCAGCGTTGGCTGCGATGGCGATGTGGATATTTTTCTCATTTTTTGTCTCTATCGGGGCGAACGCGTTCGCTAGCGCACTGACACCCGACGCAGGCGAATCTGATCCTGAATCTGCTATACGTCGGGCCAGGATTGAGAAAGCTCTTTCTCTTACGTCTCCGATGGAACTCTATACGGATTCCACCGCGACGATCATTGACCCGATGCGGAGAACGCCTCGTTCTTTTATACAGATGGGCTTTATGGAGCAGTTGTCCATGGCGAGATTTTCAGGGCCGCTGTCACTGGGGCAGAGCGTTCTTGTGGTCCTGCCATATATCATCTCGCTGATGGCAATTACGGTCTTATGTTTTGCCATTTCTTATGCTGTGTTTATGCGGCAGGAGATCAGGTCGTTGTGATTCTGTGTCTTTGTATCTAATGAAATCAGGATGAAGAATTTTCCGGCAAAACAGATTTGCCGTGGGAATTTTCAGCCGGCCCCGGAATAAATTCCGGGGCTGAAAGCTCAAGCAGGCTGAAGCCAGCTGACAGTGCGCTTCAGCGTACTTCGGGGGATATTTATCCCTCGGCTTGCGCTTTCGTCTGCAGATCCGCCCATAAGCCCTCAATTTCCTCCCGGAGTTCATCAATCTTCATAACAGAACCTTCCCTTTCGACTCAATATAACGGGTCAGCCGGCTGGGGGGAGTGAGTGAAATAATATCCGCCGGCATGTTCAGTCTTTCCTCTATTTCTGCTCCGAATTCATATAATTTTCACCCACCTCCCGGATTTCATACTCCCCCTGATCCCCTCTTTCAAGCGGATCGTCTTGAAAAATCCAGCACCTGCCCTCAGACAGATCCGGCTGAACGTGCAGGTCTGAGCTTTGTGCCCCGGGTTCAAGCTTTGTGGCCTTTGTGCCCCCTTTGTGTCCTTTGTGGTTAAAAAGGTGCGGTTCAGGGCTGATTTCAGGCATCCCCTGAAAGCGTTATAATCAGTATATTTGAAGGAAAGGAATATTGACATTATGATTAAATTTGTATAAATGTATTTGTTTTGACGGATGTGAAAAACGGATGCTTTTCCACTAACACTTTGATAAAAAGACAAAATCTGCAGAGGGTTGTTTGGTAAGCATTGACACTTGGGAAAGAGGAGGAATTATGAAATCTGAAAAAATTGCCTTGTATTTCAAACAGGGAAGCAGCGACAAAGTTTATAATGCATCCATAGAAGAAGCTGACAGCAACAGTTTTGTTGTGAACTTTTCTTATGGCCGCAGGGGAGCCACGCTTACCACAGGGACAAAAACCAAAACACCTGTGGATTATGCTTCAGCCAGAAAAATCTATGACAAACTTGTGAAAAGCAAGACATCAAAAGGTTATGCTCCCGGAAAACAGGGTTCCCAATATACAGATGCAGATACCAATGATACGGGTGTCCGATGTCAGTTATTGAATTTCATTGAGGAATCCAACGTCACCCAGTTCATCAATGACAAGGACTGGTGGGCCCAGGAAAAGCATGATGGGAAGCGGATGCTTATCCGAAAAGCAGATACAGTCACAGCAATTAACCGAAAAGGTCTCTCAGTGGGTGCCCCGGACACGATAGTACACAGTGCGGCCAAGGTTAAAATGAGTTACCTGGCAGATGGCGAGGCAGTGGGGGAAAAGCTGTTCGTTTTTGACATATTGGAATTTGACAATACCGACATAAAGCCGGAGCCTTACAAAAAAAGGCTGTCACACCTTGAGAGCCTGGGGCTGAAGGGGGCAGTGACCGTCGTTGAAACCGCTAAGACAAAAAAACAAAAACAGCAGTTATTTGAAAAATTGAAAGCCTCGGGAGCAGAGGGCATTGTGTTTAAGGAACATTCAGCCCCCTACACGGCCGGCAGACCGAACAGCGGCGGTTCCCAGGTAAAATTCAAGTTCTATGCCACCGCATCTGTGATTGTCACCAAAATAAATGATAAGAACAGTGTTGCGGTTGCAGTTCTCTCAGGTAAAAAGCGGACAGCAGTGGGAAATGTGACAATCCCCCCGAACAAAGAAATTCCCCCGGTGGATTCAATTGCCGAGGTGCGATATCTGTATGCTTATAAAGGAGGGAGCCTTTACCAGCCCACTTACATCGGGCCGCGGGATGACATCAATATGGAAGATTGTGTTATCTCACAGTTGAAATATAAAAAAGATGCTGTGTAAAACAATTTTGCAAATTGTTCCAGACAGGCGTAGAACAATTTTGCAAACTGTTTCAGAATAATTTTGCAAACTGTTTCAGATAGGCGTAGAACAATTTTGCAAGTGTTCATCCACGAAGGACACGAAGATGCACGAAGGAAGATGAGTCCGAAATGTTGTTTGAAATCGAAATGTGTCAGTAAGGTATATGCGAAAATTCCGCCTGGCGGCTCCATTTCCGCACTCCTTTTGTAATTTCGTAATGTATGGTCATCTGCGTTAATCTGCGTTAATCTGCGGTTCATAATTTTCAGCTATATCGGAAACCACAAAAACCATCAGAACCAGTAATATTGAATGCGAAAATTCCGCCTATATGCGAAAATTCCGCCTATATGCGAAAATTCCGCCTAGCGGCTCCATTTCCGCACTCCTTTTGTAATTTCGTAATGTATGGTCATCTGCGTTAATCTGCGTTAATCTGCGGTTCATAATTTTCAGCTATATCGGAAACCACAAAAACCATCAGAACCAGTAATATTGAATGCGAAAATTCCGCCTATATGCGAAAATTCCGCCTA
>JAOZLU010000848.1 GCA_029934695.1 Desulfobacterales bacterium
ACCACTAAGATGTAGGGTGGGTGGAGCGCAGCGCAACCCACCAGACACCTCCGGATATCCGCACAAGGTGGTGGGTTACGCTACGCTCCACCCACCCTACGTTGCCATAGTGGGAGATTCTTTTCTGGAAATCACCTAAGTTCGTAGTTCCGCCTTTAGGCGGTTTGTACCGACGAGTTGCCGCCTGAAGGCGGAACTACGAACTGGTTGCCGCCTGAAGGCGGAACTACGAACTGGCAAATTTTATAATCAGGATTGAAACATCATGTTTGCTTTTTTTCTGTCAAGCGGAATATTTCTGGGATGGTCCCTGGGAGCCAATGATGCGTCCAATGTGTTTGGCACGGCAGTCGGGTCAGGGATGATCAGATTCAGAACAGCCGCAGTCTGCTGCAGTCTGTTTATCATTCTCGGAGCCGTGATCAGCGGCGCAGGTGTCTCCCACACCTTGGGCAAGCTCGGTGCGGTGAATGCAGTCGCAGGCGCGTTTGTCGTGGCTTTTGCCGCAGCCATGAGCGTATATCTGATGACCATGGCCCGCTTCCCTGTCTCCACCTCACAGGCAATCGTGGGCGCCATTGTCGGCTGGAATCTTTTTTCAGGTTCTCCGACCGATGTCGGCTCCCTGACCAAAATTGTCTCAACATGGGTGCTGTGCCCGGTTCTGGCGGCTTTGTTCGCCATATTTTTTTATAAACTGGTGGTATTTCTCATCAGGCATTTCAGGATACACATGTTCACACTGGACAGCATGACGCGCAACGGCCTGCTTCTGGCCGGAATATTCGGATCCTATTCACTCGGAGCCAACAACATCGCAAATGTCATGGGAGTCTTTGTGCAGGTGTCCCCTTTTTCAGACATCTCCGTATTCGGCATTTTCAATCTCTCGGCCGCCCGGCAACTGTTCCTCCTCGGGGGAATCGCAATTGCCGTGGGGGTGTTCACCTATTCCAAACGTGTCATGATGACGGTCGGTGAGGGGATAATGGAACTCTCCCCGGTGGCCGCGTTTGTGGCGGTCTGGTCACACTCCATTGTTCTGTTTCTTTTCTCATCACAGGGTCTTGAAAGGTTTCTCAGTGCCCACGGACTGCCCACCATACCGCTTGTGCCGGTCTCAAGTTCTCAGGCGATTGTCGGTGCGGTCATCGGAATGGGACTTTTAAAGGGCGGCAGAGGCATCAGGTGGCGCACCGTCGCAGGGATAACAAGCGGCTGGATTGTCACACCTGTCATTTCTGCTCTCATAAGTTTTATCTGCCTGTTTTTCATGCAGAACATTTTTCAGCAGACAACATATATAGTTCAGCCCACCATCATACAGGAAGCTGTGGTTAGGACAGAAAAGGCAGGCTCCGCTGTCAATCGCAGACTCCCCGAATCTTCTGATCCATCTGATCCAAGCGACCAATGAATAATCGGTTTGCGGAATATCCGTTCCATCCTCCGACCCGCTGTCATATTCCCGGAATGCCAGTTCACCTTGATCTCAGTGTTTCTCAGAGATCCACGAAGGACACGAAGATATCAGCTACATGAGGAACAATTGAACACAGCCCGGGAGCGTCTCCGTGATCCTTCTGATCCGGTGAGATATCCATCAAACAGCAGTAGGGTGGGTGAAGGATTTCGATTTTTTACGCAGTAAAAAACGAAACCGCAACCCACCTTATAAACGCACGAACGAAATCATTGGATTTACAGAGGAGTTGAACAAATGAGAATAAACTTCAAACAGCAGGAACTTATTGAGGAACTTCTGGAGGAACTGGAGGCGCATTTTCCCGATGTCCGGTTCGTTGACATTATGGAAGGCCCTGAAAATCCTGATAATTTGTGGATCAATGTCACCGAACCCGAAGACGAAGACAGGGAGATTGAACTGACAGGATTTTTCAGTGAAAAATGCATTGATATTCTCATGGATTACGGGTATAATATTTCAATGATGCCCATAAGATAAACAGGGATTATGTGTAAGAAATAGGGAATTCACGGATAAGTAGCCGGGTAAATGCTTCCCTCGTTACGAGGCTCTGCCTCGTAACATATAAGAGGAGGCTCTTCAAAACTGTTGGAAGGAAAATAAAATGAACACTGAAGATGAGAGATTTCATACAATCAACGCCGAAAATGACGCTATCGCTGAATTGAGAAAAACCGACCCCAACGCGGCCTATCCCCGTGCTGTTGCCAATCTGGAGCGGGCCAAGCAAAGCGGCAATGACAAACTGATCATGTGCAGTGCCTTCACCCTTGCCCGTGCCGCAGATGAATATCGTCCCTATCCCAAATTGGAAGAAGCCATTGTCGCATATCATCTTTCCGAGGAAAAAGCATTGGCTGTGGGTGATGATAAATGGTGTGCCATGACGCAGAACAATCTGGGGGCTGCATACAGTGATCTTCCCACGGGCGAC
>JAOZLU010000239.1 GCA_029934695.1 Desulfobacterales bacterium
CCCTCATCCTGAATGCCGTCGCTGTTCAGGTCATACCATACGAAGTCGCCGACGGATGCAGTGCCGCCATAATAGCCGAAGTCGGCATCATTATAATCCTGATTCGGAGCCAACGTGATATCGTGGGGATCCGTGCCGCCGGTCAGGGTGTAGCCGGTGAGAATGCCGTTGGTGTCGGTGACATCCACGAGGTAGTCACCTGCGGGAAGCCCGGTGAAGTCATAGCCTCCGCCCGCGTCAGTCACCTTTGTGCCAATGAGGGTGTCGCCGGCATCAGTCACGCCATTGTTGTTGTTGTCACGGTACAGGTTCACTGTGACATTCTCAATGCCTTCTTCTCCCTCATCCTGAAGACCGTTGCCGTTCCGGTCATTCCATACGAAATCGCCGATGCTGGCATTCTGCTTCCAGTAGCCAAAGTCGGCATCATTGTAGTCATGAAGAATACCGAGACTGACATCATGCGGGTCTGTGCTGCCTGTTGTCATGCTGTAGCCTGCCAACGCACCGTTGGTGTCGGTGACGTTTACGAGATAATTCCCCGGGATCAGGCCGGTAAAGTCGTAGCCCCCGCTGGCATTTGTGGTTCGGGTACTGAGTTTTATATCACCGGCATCAATCTTGCCGTCATTGTTGGTGTCCTGGTACAGATCAACGGTGACATTACTGATTCCGCTTTCTCCATCATCCTGAATCCCGTCGCCATTCAGGTCGCTCCATACAAAGTCACCGATGGTGCTGACATTCTGTTTCTGATAGCCGTCATTGCCGGCATTGCCCGTGCCGTTCACAGGTACGCCTACTGTTGTGGGATCAGAGCCTGCGGTCTGCACATAGCCTGATGGCAGGGAGGTCTCGTCCACATTCACCGTGGTGCTTCCTGCCAGAACTGTTGCAGTGTAGTCTCCGCTGCTGTTGGTGGTGACGGTCCGGGATGCCCCGCTTACGTCGGTGATGACGACTCTCACGCCGGCCAGATTCGGCTCACCCGTGTCCTGGGTTCCATTGCCGTTGGTATCTTCAAAGAGATGACCTGTGACCTGGCCCCTGAGCTGGTATCCATCATTGCCCGCATCAGTGTTGCTGTCTGCAACAATATTCACCGTGTCCGGATCAGTGCCGGCCGTCTGAATGTATGCGGCCGGCAGTGTGGCTTCATTCACATTTACCGTGACATCGCCGATGGGAATTTGGGCGGTATAGTTGCCGCTGCTATCCGTAGTAACTGTATGTGTGCCGCCATGAATATCAGTGATAATGACATTCACTCCCCCCAGATTGGGTTCCCCGGAATTCTGAGTCTCATTGCCATTCGCATCTTCAAACAGGTGACCAGATACAGTGCCTTGCTGCTGGTATCCGAAATCAGCAGTGGTGTAATTCTCTCCCAGGCTCAGGCCCACGTCATGGGGTTCATTAGCGGTGGTAAGCACGGCTCCCGGCAGTGCAGTGAGGACTGTGCTTTCATCCACATCCACGAGGTAATTGCCTGCGGCCAGGCCGGTGAAGTCATAAGCCCCGCTGGCATTCGTAATTTCTGATCCGAGGTTGGTGTCGGTGCCGTCAATCACGCCGTTGTTGTTGGTGTCCCGGTACAGGGTGACGGTGACATTCTCAATGCCCGTGGCACCGTCATCCTGCAAGCCATTGCCGTTCACGTCATTCCAGACAAAATCGCCGATACTGCCAGTTTCGGGGTTGCGGACATATCCGAAATCCTGGTCTGTGATATCGACTGACACCACTGTGACGGAAAGGGTGTCACTGCTGCTGGTCAGGGTGTAGCCACCAAGGATGCCGCCATCATCCGTCACCTCGATGACATAATTTCCGGGGGGAACGTCCGGAAAGCGGTAATCTCCGGCAGCATCAGTGGTTGTCTCGGCAACGATATCACCGTTTTTTTTGAGAATAACGGTTACCCCGGGAATGGCCGGCTCACCTGGGCCGTCGTCTGAACCGTTTGTGTTCAGGTCGTCCCATACAGAGCCGGAGACATCTGCAAGGCCGTTGTTCCGATAGCCGAAATCCGCATTCAGAATGCTTCCGCTTCCGCTGGCAAATGTCACTTCAATCTGTGTGCCGGCGGCGTTTTCACCGGTGGGTTCATCGTCGGTTGTGGATGGGGTATAGTCGCCCAGTTGGGTATCGTCCACACTGACGAAGTAATCTCCTGCGGGGAGTCCCGGGAATGTATATTTCCCGTCAGGAGCGGTGGTTACTGTCGTAACAAGTGTGTCAAGCGTGGAATCGAATATGCCGTTCCCGTCGTCCTGCCAAAGTTCGACAGTGACATCGGAGATGCCAGGCTCGCCCGCATCCTGAATCCCGTCTCCGTCAGCATCGCTAAAGAGAGTGTCGCCGATGGTGCCGGGTCTGTTGTATCCGAAATTCGTGCCATTGTGACCGCTGGACACAGATTTTTGAGAATTGTCTGCATCGGTGGTTGTTCCTGAATAGCCCAAGAGTTCGTCATTTGCATCGGTAATCAGGATGGTATAATCACCGGTTTCCACGCCGTTGAATGAGAAGTTTCCGGCCGCGTCGGTGACGGCGGTTGCAATGACATTGCCGTCAGCATTGACCAGATTTACGGTGACATCGGGGATGCCGGCTTCATCGGTTTCTTTGATTCCGTTGCTATTGGTATCATACCAGACGGTGTCGCTGATGGAAGAAAGAGATGTGTTCCGATAGCCAAAATCGGCATTCAGGTATGTGTCTCCTGCATTTACGGTTATGGGCGTGGTGGGATCCGAACCGCCGGTCAGACTGTAACCGGTCAGCACATTGTCTGTATCTGTCACATCAACAATGTATTCGTCGGGGTCTAAGTTGTTAAACAGATAAGTGCCATCATCGCCTGTTGTCACGGTTGCTTCCACAATATCGTCAGCTGTGCCGAAATTGCCGTCATCCCCTGCGCCGATGAGATTCAGCGTGACACCTCCGATGCCCGGCTCACCAGAGTCCTGAACACCGTTACCGTTGGCATCGCTCCAGACGGTGTCGCCGATGATGGCCTTTCCGCTGGTGTTTTTATAGCCGAAATCGGCATCAAGGTAACTGTCGCCCGGATTGATCGTGATCGATCCCGGAGGCGTGAACGAATTCGTCAGTCCGCCCGGAACGGTTTCTGGTGTGACACTCACGGAATATGTGCCGGGAAAAACGCCCATGAAAAGATAGTTGCCGTTGATGTCTGTCTTTGTGGTGGCGATGATGTTGTTTCCGCTGTCACGGAGATTGATTTCAACATTGGACAGCCCGGTTTCTCCCACATCCTGGACACCGTCGCCATCGGTGTCAAGCCAGACATAGTTGCCGATGGAGCCACAATTATTGGATGAGACGGGGCCGAAGGTGTTGTTTGTCTCATCGCATTCACAGATCGTTGTATCTGAATCAACGGTTCCTTCAAAATCGTAAGTGGTGCAGGATGCGCAGTCAGCACTCAGGCCGGACAGGTTGACGCTGATGACAGCCGAAGCGCCTGCGGCGATGGTCCCGGTATAGTTGGTCGTATTTGACCATCCGCCGGCTTCGCTTAAGCTGAGGGTGAAACCACCGGCAGATGTGACACTGCTTCCCTGGTTTTTGACTGTCACGGCCACAGAACCTGTGACAGTTCCGTCGGAGCAGGATATGGTCGGTGTCATGCTGGTGATGACGAGATCCGAGGCGTTCTGCTGACTGACGGCAGTTCCGCTGTCTTTGGGGCATGTTCCGCTGTCCTCGTTTGTGCAGGCATCTTTGTCAAATATCCATGTCCCGACATCCGAAGGGCATCCGTATTGTGTCGTGACATTTAGCTGTCTGTCCTTGATGTCACAGTCCGACGCAGAGGGAGGATTGATGTTCAGGGTCAGTTCCGTACTCCAGCTTTCGCCTGCTCCGAGGTCTCTCACCTCCCATTGCACGGTTCCATCTGAGAAGCCTGCGTTACATGTGCCGCAGGTACCGCTGTCGCAACTCGGACCAGAAGAGGCGGATGTTGCCGGAACTGTGGGCGCTGTTGCGCTCTGATAGGAGTACCATTCCCCGATCTCGGCGGAGATACGGGCATATTTGACCGAGGCCGAACCGCTGTTTGTGGCGGTAATTGTGTAGGTGACATCTGTTCCGCAGTTGGCATTGGAGATGTCCGGTGTGACGGTGACATCCAGCGCTGGGTTACTGGTGTCCACTGTTGTTGAAGCGTCACCCGCGTATTCAGTTCCGCAGCAATCCTTATAAGTGAGATCGACTCTGATGTCTCCGCCGGCAAAGCAGGTGGAGGATACGTTAAATGACAGTCTTATTGTCGTGTCAGACCCCACCGCGTCAGCAAGATATCCTTTCCCATTATTAAAGGAGAAAGATTGTGCCCCCCCGGAAGGCTTGGAGGATGCGCCAGCAAGGTTTGTGACGCTTCCGCCAGGATTAAGGGGAACCGTGGGTGCGGTTGCCGGTGCATCGCCGTTAACAATGGCAAAGTCGCCGCCGTCATAAAATTTCAATCCTTCTGGCAGCGTGATGGTGGCACCAAGATCATAAAGCGTATTCGAGGTGGAGGGTATCTCAATATCAACGGTGACGACTGTGTTGACCGCACAATATTCGATCTCTGATGGAGAGATGGAAGCATTCACATTCACATTCGGGGTGACATTGGCATCGCTATAGGTGCTGACTGCCTCGCTGGTGCAGGCGGCTTCATCTGTATCCGGGTTTCCGTCCGCGGGATTCCCGTCGGTTGTACAATGCCATGTAGCGTTCACCCTATTGCGCCGATCTTCCGGATTCGCACAATTGGTGTTATTCACTTTTGTCAGCAGATGATAGGTTTGAACATTTGTCTCTCCTGTCTGTAACGCTCCGATTTCCCATGTAAGGGTTCTGGTTCCGGAATCCCACAGAAAGGTTGTGTCTCCCGGCGTATTTTTATAAAAGTCATCACTCGTTGGCGTAGTCGGGTTTGCCATATTGGCGAAACTTAATCCTGTGGCGAGGATATCCTCCGCCCGGACCATATCCGCGGCAATTTGCCCCTCATTGAAAATTTTAATGGTCCAGTCAATAGTTTCGCCGCAGTCGAAAGGGCCGCCGCTGTTGATCTTTTCCACTTGAAGTGCAGGGCGCTTCCATGTGGGTGTCAGTGTTAGCGGGCTTGGACCGGGGTCTTTATCGCAACAGTCACGATATCGGGGGGTGATGACGAAATCTCCGCCAGACACGCAGTCAATCTTCGCATTGAACTGGACATAGATGCTCTCGGTTTTTGGGATACTCACTTCGGCGACAGAGTAAATAGGCTGACTATCGTAAAACGTCAGAACATTCCCGCTTACACTCGGATCGGTTGATGACAACTCTGTTGTTCCGTTATGACCCAAAACCTTTGCCGTTCCTGGAATAAAATTCACTCCGTCGGGCAGTTGGATGTCGGCATAAAGATTGTAAAGGTCAGCCACCGTGCTGGTGTTGGTCAGTTTGATCTTGATCTGGGAATTATCCGAACATGCCTGGAGATTGCCGACCTCACTGACAAGCGTCGGAGATATTTTTGTTGCTTTTGCCGTTGCTGTCGGCCCGGGAGGAATGACACACCCATCGTCTTTTGTAGGCGGGTTATCCAAAACTACGGTTGCCCCGGGTGACAGACACCGCACTTCACCCGTAATGGTATTCTTGAATGACCCGTTGCAATTCGGATCGCCATCAAATGTTCCGCTTAATTTATATTCCCGAGTCTCTCCTGCTGCCAAATCCGCCATTTCCCATGAAATCGTTTTTGTTCCTGAATCTACAGCAAGATGGGGCGTTGCGGTAGAGACACCCACAAAGCCTGTGGAGGGATCAATGATATAGGCATCTCCATACATCAGTTCCATCCAGATATATTGGGCCGGGATTGCCTGTCCCGCGGTGCCCAGGCTTTCATTGGTCACGCTGACAGTCCATTCCACATTTGAGCCGCAGGTGATATTATGATCCGCGGGGCTCATGGTGATATTGACAATCGGCTTATTGGGGATCACATTAAAAATATAGTCGGATGTGGATTCTCTTCCCTCAGGCCCACATTCATCATATTCCGCATTAAACCTGATCTGCCCCTGATCAAAACTGCAACTCACATACGCGTCAAAGCGAATCTCTATCATTTCGTCAGGAGCCAGAATGGCCAGTTTGTCTTCCAGGTCATCAGGGAGTTCGGTGTTATCATATTCCCATTGATACATATTTTGATCCGAACCTCCTGTAATTTTCGGTTCAACCGTGGCCGGAACTGGATCTGTCCAGGCACCTGAATTTATCCTGTATTCCCATGATTTTTCTATATATGTCAGACTGTTGGGTATGCTTTCTTTAAGGATGATTTCCCTGATCGGTGCTTTTCCCGAATTTTTTGCGACCATCCTTACCTTTTTGATGTCGCAGGAATTGGCCGGACTTATAAAGGTTGTGGTCACTGAGAGGTCTGTTTCAGGAGAAAGAACCTGAGCGGTCTTTGTATCACTGTTGCACTCGTTGGCGAGACAAAAGACACGGGCGGTCACCGTGTTGGTTGCGCTTTCGCAGCCAGTTATATTCGCCCGGAACGTGAGAACCCGTTTTTCACCTGGCGTGAGTTCTGCAATGACATAAGCTTTCCCGTTGAATGGTGTTCCATTCGGAGGGCCGTCTGAATCAGGATAATTATTATCGGCGTATTCTGTGATCCCGGTGCTGTTATTCCAGGATGAACTGAGATAGTTTAAATCAGATTCCAGCTCTTCAATCACTTCAACATTATAAGCGGAGCCTGATCCGGAGTTGAGTACGGTAATGGTCCATACCGCAGGCTCTCCGCTTTGGCTGGTGATCCCTTTGGAATAGACTACTTCCGGAAATTTGGTAACGCTAAGATGTGGCTTCCGAAAAATTCCGGTTTTGGAATCTGACCCACTGCAATCTCTGCTGCCATCGGCCGGTGTCAGGAAGTTTGTATCCAAGTTCCCGTTCCCACACCGGTCATTATAATAGACTTTGGCAAATAATTCAGGTTCTATATTACAGCGTTTTTTCACTGTGAAATTCAACACGGAGTTCTGGCCGGATGCACCGCTGAACAAATCGCCGTAGTTGAAGAGATACCCTGACTTGCCTTCAACGGTCGCTGCTTCTCCGGCAAAACCGTTTATGGGGGTTACGCCTGATCCGCCAGTTGCCTGAACAATGCCGTAATTATCATCTGAGACAAAGAGAACCACATCGTATGCAGGCGTGTCCGAAGCTTTAGAGAGCGTGACCGTCGGCGAATAATCTCCGCAGGGGCCCATGACTGACGGAAGCCCTGAAACACTGACCGTCATCTCGGACCCTTGTGTCGTTATTTCATCCAAGTCTTTAAGCACGGACCGCTTGGGAAGGCTGCTGGTGTTAAATACCTCCAGTGTTGTCATATCAGTGAAGGTGGTGTCTGAACCGCAGTCAGGCGGCGAAAATTCTGTGGGTTTTAAATCATATTGAATGGTTAGTACCGCACCAGTACCAATATAGCAGTTCCCGGTGCCGGTGTTGGTAAATTCGATGGTCATGGTTCCGTCAGCGGCTGATGTCGGAGCCGTTGAATTTGTTGTGGGGGTTGGCGCACAGATGTTTCCGGTCACGGTGATTGTCGGGTTTCCCTCCAATTGCAGACGATTCGAGAGTTGCTCGGTAAAGATGATATTGGCTGTGCCGGTATCAGGATTTGTCCATTGCGCCGTATCCCAGGCTGTGCCGGTAAACGTATATGTGCTGGTAAACGACATGAAATTTGTATCCTCGCAAATTTCAGTTCCTGTGAGCGGTACTGTCCTTGTTGCATCAATATCTATGGTTCCCAAGCTAGACCCGCCTCCTCCTGGGGGAATGGGGCACTCAACACTGCTGGAGACGGTGCCTAAATCAGACATATTGCAAGAACAGCAGTCTGTTCCCGAAATTGTCGTGGTGGTCTCCCATGTTAATCCGCAAGCCGTATCCCATAATGATTCTGCGGATGCGGGAATGGTATAATCCTGAGTATAGATCTGGGTTCCTGTTCCTGAAAACGTCCCCGCAGGAATGGTTGTCGAAAGAAACGGGGCAACCGGTGTCCAGTCCCCGGGATAGGTGTCATTGAGTGTGAACGAGGTATCTTGTGAACAGGCTCCCGGAAAGGAATAATCCACAGTAATGGTGCAGGTGGCAGTCTGATCTGTATCGGACACACTGATAATCGATCCCACCTCAGATCCGCCGATACTGCATGATTTGTCAACGCTGATGGTCGGTCTGGAAGAGGCCGGGTCATCCTGAATCGTATAATTGCTGGACTGAAGCGGTGGGAAATAGGGAATATTACACTGGTCATAATATGTCGGAAGCCACAGCAACAGTCCTTCAGATAATGGAGAGCTTGAACACCAGTCTGTATCGGGTGTATATTTTAAACTGAATGTAAGGGTTGCTGTATCCCCTAAAGGAATATCTCCGATATTTTCAAATGATTTTGTGGTGGAATTGTAGCTTGCGCCGGTAGGTGAGGTTATATTCTCTACTTCAAAAACGCCGCCGAAATCCACTTCCAACGAGACCTTTCCAGCGTCTCCGCTACTCAATGCGGCATGGCCAATGTCAAAAGATATGTCACTGATAATCACACTGGATGAACAATAGGGCACATTCACGGTAATGGCCGGGGGTGTAAATGTGATCAGCGGATTTTCCAATTGCAGATTCACACCGGACTGTGCGGTAACAGGCTTCAAACAGTCTTCCGAGGCACAGCCCCATTTTGCGGACACACTATTGGTCAGCCCGCTACAACTGCTTACTTTCGTCTTAACCGTGATTTCCACCACATCGCCACTCGCAATATCTCTGAGCGCGGGATATGTGTTTTTATCAAATAGCCGGGGACTTTCTTCGGTTTCATCTGTAAATGAGAGACCGCTACCCAGCGTCTCTGTCACTTCAACATTTTTAACATTTCCCAAGCCGCTGCTGCTGACCCGGATGGCCCATGTAATCACATCACCGATTTTGGCGTTAGGCTCTGATGTTTCTGCAATTGAGGATACTCCGACATGAGTCGCCACTTTGGTGATGGTAATCGCACCCGGCATAACGGTAAAGGGCCTGTTTTTCGGAATATCGGGATAAGTGGGCCCTGTCAGACTATCTTTAAACGTAACCACTGTGGCATGGTCCCCTGAAACGGCTTCACAATTGGTAGCATAAGTGAAATCCCATGAATATTTTGCACCATCCGCAGGTACTGTCTGACCCGTTTGAGAACTTGTCGTCGGGCTAAACCCGTCAGGCATGGTGTTGGAAATATTCACATCCACCGCATCCTGAGTGCCGATATTGGTGAGGATAACTCGAAACGTGACATCTTCACAATTATAAATCGGAGGCTGCACTGTAATGTTACATTCAGGATTGCCTGCGCTGTCAAGCTGGCATATATTGATACTTAATTCAGGTTGAGCATGGACATATTGGCTCCCTGAAAGTATGAAAAAAAATGCCATAAAAAATTTTAATACCCTTTGCAAA
>JAOZLU010000849.1:0-246 GCA_029934695.1 Desulfobacterales bacterium
AAGATTCAGGAAAATGCAGGGTGGGTGGAGCGAAGCGGAACCCACCATTTGCGGAATTTGCGGAAAAGCCCCGAAATAAATTTCAGGGCTGAAAGCGCAGGCAGGCTAAAGCCAGCTATCAGAAAAGTCTTCTACAAATCCGGCAATGCCCTCAGCCCTGTCCGATGGCAGCCCGGGCTGCGATGTGCGGAACCCGGCATAATAGCGCATGAAGTTCTCCAGATAGTGCATAAGGTGGTTCCGCAC
>JAOZLU010000849.1:346-2420 GCA_029934695.1 Desulfobacterales bacterium
AAAATGGTGGGTTCCGCACAAAATGGTGGGTTCCGCACAAAATGGTGGGTTCCGCACAAAATGGTGGGTTCCGCTTCGCTCCACCCACCCTACATTTTATATTTTATTTATTCAAATATCCTACAAAGCCCCGGATGCTGTTATGCAGGAAAGTGCGTTCCCGTTTCTGAACATCCGGTTCCATCCGGTTCCATCCGGCAAGCAGGGGATCTTCCTTTAACAGTGCTTCCATGCAACGTTCCACAAGCTCTGTCCCGTCATCGGCCCGCATCTGTTCCCGGATCACATCCGCCCATTTGAACAGTTGGCATCTGTGAGTTTCAAGCATCTCAGCCGAGTTTCTTGTCATACCGAAATGACCGTAGCAAAAAATCTTGTGCGGAACCGTTGAAAGGGTGTCAATGCTCCGGATACTTGTCTCCATAAAGAATCGGGGAGGCGTGGCCGGCCTCAGATAAAGGCTGCCGTCAGGGAGATCGCAGAACACCCCTCCGGCCTCGCCTGCAAAAAGATAATCATCAAACAGATAGCTGACATGATGAGGAGCGTGTCCCGGGGTCAGAAACTGTATGATTTCATGGCTGTCTCCGAGACGAAACTCCTGGCCTGCCTCATGAAGCAGATCCGGGGGAACAGGCTGTATGGGGCCATACGCCCGGGCAGTTTCTCCGAGGGTCTTCAGACTCCCTTTCCACAGCCGGGACGGGTCCTCCAGATGAGGAATTCCGGAACTGTGACAAAGGATGGGGGTATCTGGAAAATAGGAGACAAAGTCTCCCGCACCTCCTGCATGATCAATGTGGATGTGGGTCAGAAGGACCGCATCAAGGCGTTGCACACCCATAATTTCCAAGGCGTTCAAAAGCTTGGGAACGGTGGAAGCAGGCCCCACATCCACCAGGAATTTTTTTTCCCCTTTATAAAGCCACGAACCGATAAAAGAAGTGAATCCGGGCAGGTCCTGAGCAAGAGGGATCAGACAGAGTTCCGATGTGATTTCAATAATATCCATGATGGTTAGGGGTTAGGGGTCGCCTTACTCTTTTTCCTGACCTTTTATCCTTTGAATTTTTTAACTGCTTCCTTAAAAACACGGTAAAAATTGTCATTGTCTTTGACGCTGCGCTGGATGATGCGCCCGATGTCACCGATATCCTTAATATTGATGACAAGATTGATGCTCTTGTTGAACGCCACCATTCTGTCCATGGTGCGGAAGCGGTTGGTAATCAGAGCAATGAACATTTCACGCCGGGTGACCATGGGGAGCTGTTCCACATGCCTGAGAATATGATTCATATCCGGGTCCCGGGTCCCGAACATCTCATTTATCACAATAAGAGTGAAATCATGAAAACGCATCTGTTTGAGGGCATCCCGATGAGATTCGGCTTCTGAAATGTGATACTCCATGTTTTCCATGGCTGTCCTGATTTTGGCGCGGGCTGTGCTGTCCAATTCACAAATCATGACAGTCTTGGCACCTTCCTCCAGAAATTCAAAAGGACTGCCCGAAGACGCATCATCCTCATCGGGTTCCTTCGTTTCCGGCGGCGAAGGTGCCGCGGGTTTGGAAGGCTTCTGGGGAGGTGCCGCGGGTTTGGAAGGCTTCTGGGGAGGTGCTGCAGGCTTGGAAGGTTTTTTGGCCTGCGCATTTTTGGATGGAGAAGAAGCAGGCTCGTTTTTAACGGACAGCTTGCTTTTGCATTTGGGGCAGGCAATAGAAAAAACCTGTCCTTTAGGAATTTTTTGGATATTTTTTTCTGGAATTTTTATCTTTGTTTTACACTTATTGCATACGACGTCCATTTATTATCTCCCATCTGAATCCCTGTAACTTACGGATATTAGGTGATTTCCAGAAAAGAATCTCCCACCATGGCAACGTAGGGTGGGTGGAGCGCAGCGTAACCCACCTTGTGCGGATGTCCGGAGGTGTCTGGTGGGGTTGCGCTGCGCTCCGCCCACCCTACATCTTAGTCTGGTGGGTTGCGCTGCGCTCCACCCACCCTACATCTCAGTGGTAGTGGGATGTTCTTTTTTAAAAATCGCCTTAGTTCGCATCCATTTCCAA
>JAOZLU010000850.1 GCA_029934695.1 Desulfobacterales bacterium
ATCAAACATCAAACATCAAACATCAAGCATCAAACATCAAACATCAAACATCAAAACACTAAGGAGATTTTGCCATGCCAAGACGGGCACTTCTGGTAGGTATCAATGACTATCAAAAAATCAGTGATCTGCGGGGTTGTCTTAATGATGTCAGTAATATGCGGAGTATTCTCAAGACCTATCTGGGTTTCAGGAACAACGATATCCGGGTGCTGTCGGAAAACCGGGCAACCAAGGAAAATATTCTTCATCGGCTGAGATGGATGGTGAAGCTTGCAAGGCCCGGAGATTTCATGATATTTCACTTTTCAGGGCACGGCTCCCAGATTCGTGACAGAAACGGAGATGAACTT
This sequence comes from Desulfobacterales bacterium, assembly GCA_029934695.1. Taxonomy (GTDB): domain Bacteria; phylum Desulfobacterota; class Desulfobacteria; order Desulfobacterales; family 4be13; genus JAOZLU01. The sequence continues at coordinate 354 of JAOZLU010000850.1, forward strand.
GAGGACGGACTGGACGAACTGATCTGCCCATTTGACTGTGACTGGGACGGCCGTTTTATTCTTGATGATGATCTTGACGAAATTTTCAGAGGGCTTCCCAAGAATGCCCTGCTGGAGGTTTTTCTGGACTGCTGTCACTCAGGCGACGGAACAAGAGGGATTTCCCGGACGGGACATCAACAGGAACATTCTGCCGCAAGCAGGTATCTTGAGCCTCCTTTGGATATCCGGTTCCGATATGAGGACGAGGAAAATGAATTAAGCGCAACCAGAGGTTTTCAGTCAGGGAACAGATCAGGAAACAGGAGTATGCAGAATCACATTCTCTGGTCAGCCTGTCAGTCGGATCAGGAATCGGCTGATGCCTGTATTAGCGGGGTTTACAACGGTGCTTTCACCTATTATTTTTGTAAACATATACGGGAAACTGGCGGATTTGTCAGCCGAAGGAACCTTCTGGAGCGCATCCGGAATTCTCTGCATCACAACGGTTATCCCCAGTATCCGCAACTGACGTGTGCGAAAGAGGCAGATTTTGAAAACAGACCGCTCCAATTCCCATCCTCGGACGAGCCGGAAAGGCTGCTCTTCCTGACAACACCTTATATGCGGGGCAATGATGTCAAAAAAATACAGCAGGCTTTGGCAAAAGCGGGATTCAGCATAATCGCCGATGGTGTCTTTGGCCCGCACACCTATGAGACGATCAGGCAGTTTCAGGAGAAAAATAATCTGGCCATTGACGGAATTGTCGGAAAAACCGTTCGTGCAATGCTTTATTAAGTGTGACTTGATGACGTTGTTTCGTTGACTGAATTTCCTGCCGGATTGACAAATCCGGCAGCACTTCCTCCGCCTGCTCCTGATTGCCAAATACGCCAATGAAATCTGATTCCAATGCTGCGTTGCTGATGATTTGACAGCCGGGACAACACGTTTTCCAGAGTCTCTCAGTTCTGACAATATTCTCGGAATGAAGCAGAACAGATGCCCTGATTCCGGTACAGACACAGGCCCGTCCGGGATGGATTCCCGGCATTCTTAATCATTCAGCAGGCAGGAGCATATCGTCCGGATTCGGCCCTTCGCCCTGTGTCAGTGAGCAGGCTGCGAAATCTTTTCCAAAGAGCTGTTCAACCTTGAGAATGCCTTTCTGTTTTCCTGGAATCCATCCCGCAGGAAGCCCCGCAGGATTTCTGACCACTGTTCCTCCTGAAACTACCTTCAGCATGTCTCCCGGCTTTAAGCCCGATATTCTGCCGGCGGAAATATACCAACTGTCCTTTTCCCTGGAAAAGCATCGGCAGAACCAGGGCATGACAGCACTCTTTCTGACTGCAAAATCAAATATATTTCGTAAAACCTGGGCGATAAATAAATGCACATCTGCTTTGTTTGTGACCTGTGCGGTGATCTCCATTAAAGGATAGCGGAATCCCAGTCCTGTATCAACAATTTCTATTCTCGTTTTGGCTGATCCGGGCTTATGTTCCGGAACTTCAAAAAGCTCAATCAGTGCCAGCATTCTCGCACCCGGATAAACGCCGACAGCTTTGGATACACAGGAAAGGTCTTTTTTCTCAAAGCAGTCCGTGGTGGCCAGAACTTCCATGATGTGATCCTGATCCGCAACAGCCACAGGGAAAGCTTCTGCGGCTTTGGCCATGGAACGGAGTATCTGTTCGGCGGTCTCCCGGGTCATGTTCTCATAGTCAAGGATAAAGCCGATCTTTGTCGGGAAAGGCTGGGGAACCTGGGGAACTGGACGTTGAGGAACTGGAGACGTTTGGGGTTGCTCCTGAATCTCTGCTTTCTTCAATTTTTGGCTATCCGAATCTCCTGATTCATTTTTTGAAAAAAGATTGCCAAGGTCAACGGTCTTTTCCTGTTTTTTTTCTCTGAAATAATCTCCGGAAAGAAGAAAGGGCTGGTCCACCGTGACCTGGCGCACCTCATCCGCTGAATACGTTTCCCCCTCTGGTGTCTCTTTGCTTACAATATCAGGCGCAGAAGCGCATCCCCAACAGAGAAGCATGAAAAAGAGCAAAAGCGTCAAAATTTTT
>JAOZLU010000851.1 GCA_029934695.1 Desulfobacterales bacterium
TTTTGGATTCTCCTCTGTAAATCCAATTATATGTAATGATTTCGTTTGTGTGTTTGTCAAGGTGGGTTGCGGGTTTCGTTTTTTACTGCGTAAAAAATCGAAATCCTCCACCCACCCTACAACCCCGGGATTTTCATCTGTGCGTATGTCATCGGCAAGCCGATGTCATGGGCCGCTCCTTTGCTGGTTTTTTGGATGCTCAGGTCTGCACCACTTCAACATCCCGAAAATACGAGTCCAAACGCCCGGCAACTTGAACATAACGTACAATATTTTCCATACCCTTTACAGAGGAAGTGTCAGACTCGCCATACATTTTCCTTATCTTTGAGGCAGTCCGGCTGTTATGGGCAAAACGAAGTTTCTGCTTCCCGTTTCGGGAAAAGTCCCTTGGATCGGCCTGAAAGTTCAGACGGTGCAGCCCGGCAAAATCGAACTGAAATTCGTCCTCAAAGGCAAGTTCCGTATTCAGAAGCTCATTTTTCCGATACAGGGTGAAGCGGAACAACTCATCTATATATGTCCGCAGGTCCTGGTTCAACATCCCCTTTTCATCCAGCAGCCCGGTCAGCGCCTTTCGGGCAATGCGATGCATCTGCTCCCCGTATCTGATAACCGCAACGGCCCGGGCAATCTCAAATCGCTGTTTGTATTCCATTGCAGCATATTCTGCCATCTTTGTCCTGTCTGCAACGAATGCTTCCACCTCTTCCCTGGTTTCCCAGGTTGTCTCTTCAATATAAGATTGAATGTCAGCATAAAACTGAGTCAGTGCGTCCGACTCCGATACGCAACTGTGGCATTTTTCCAGAAAGTCAAACACGGACAGTCCCAGCCTTTTCAGCAGCACCTCCGCCTCAGAAAAATAACCGTTGCTGTAAAATATCATCATGGAGAGATCAAACATGCGGCACCAGAGATAGTCTTCAAAGGTCATGGTCGAATTTACGACACCCAGCTCCGCAATCTCGGCACTCGGAAATGTTTCCTGGCCGAACTGGTACTCTCCCATGCTTTTCCTGGGAATGGCAAAACGGGGGATTATCTGAAACTCCCGGTGATACTCGGCAGCGTCTATCTCGGAGCCGGGCAGCAGGTATAAGCTGTAAACAACGATTTCCCTCATCTCCGCTTCGATTGTCATACGCAGACTGTTCAGATGGGCCGCCTTTGAATCCCCGGGCAGACCCAGTATAAGTTCTGTGTAACAGGACCATCCGTTTTTTTCCGCTTCCCTGGCGATGTCTGTCAATACCGTGATGGATATGTTTTTGCGTTTTATATTTTTCAGGACTTCCGGTTCTGCGGACTGTATTGAGGCACTGTACATACAGGTGCCGGGGGCAAACTGCCTGTAAGTGGTCAGAACATTCTCTTTTTTGTTTTTTCCCGCACCGGGGCCGTATATCCTTCTTGGCCATCCCTCCTCTTTCTGAATCGCCGCGATCATTTTGGCAGCTTCGATGTCCTGTTTGTACATGCCGAAATTTGTATCAACGATCAGCAGGACACCCGATGGTTCCTTTGTCCTGGCGACAATATAGCGCATCTCTTTCTCAAGCTGTTCCAGGGAGAATCTTCTGACTTTGTTGAAATACGGGTTCCCTTCTGTGCAGTAGGCGCAACTGAAAGGGCAGCCCCGGGTGGTCTGCACGGAAGGGATCAGCTTTTCTTCAAAAAAGTGGTCTAACAGACCTGTCAAATAGGGCGACGGGATTTCATCAGGAGATACCCGGGGGGGCATTTCCCCGGCAACGATATGTCCGTTGCTGAGGTAATAACATCCGGGGATATCTGCCTTTGACCGTTTTAGTTCAGCCACATCAAACTTGACTGATTCCAGATGTTCCAGCAACTTTGAAAAAGGGACCTCGCCGTCCCTGAAGACAAAAAAGTCAACGAGGGGACGAGTCTTTAAAAATTCGGCCTGCTTCTCCGAATCAATGGGATAATTGGGCCCGCCCATCACAGTGATCGTATCAGGATGGCGTTTTTTCAGGCGGACAATCAGATCATAAGAGAGTCTCGTGTTTCCAAGATCATTCCTCATTCCGACAATGATCGGCTTTCTCCTGTGACACTCCCCGGCAAATTTGTCCGGGTCTGTGAACAGCCGAAACGAATATCTGTCCGGAAAAATCTTTTGGGCATAACTGGCAACGTAACCGATACCTATGGGAAAATACTGAACAGGCTGTTGCTGATGATAGAGATCTGTTAACCATATCTCTGCTTTATCGTTTATATCTGCTGACATTAACTCTTTCCTTTCCTTATCTCTCAATGATCAAGTTTTTTAATTCACTCGCAATTTCCGGCTACTTTCTGCCGGACGGGGTTGCAAACCCCGTCCGGCAATCTTAGCGTCCGGCAATCTTAGGATTCACGCACAATAAATGTTTCGGACGGGGTTG
>JAOZLU010000852.1 GCA_029934695.1 Desulfobacterales bacterium
GGTTGACTTTTATGAAGGCATAATGTAGAATTCTTTTCAAATGGATTTTGGGAAGAATGTCAAATGAACCTTGCATTCCTTATCATGTTTTTTATCAAATAATAAGAAGTGAAATCAATGAGTTTGGAGTTGCAGAAAGTCGGGGTTGTCAGTAAAGCAGGCCAGCCATCCTGATATTGCAAAGGATTTGATGAGGGGGATTCATAATGTTAAAAAAAATTTGGATTGAAGGACTTTTCAACAAGTTCAATTATGAAATTGAACTTAAAGATGAAGGCATCACGATTCTTACCGGTCCCAATGGATACGGAAAAACAACCATACTGAAAATTATTTATGCCTTTGCAGTTAAAAACCTGTTTTTCTTTTTTGACTTGCCATTCAGGAACGTCGTGCTGATTCAGGAAAATAATGAAATCCGGCTCTCAAAAACAGGCCCTGATGCACTTGAAATACAGTGGGGAAATAAAAAGCCGCAAATTCATAAAAAAAAGGAAATTATAAAGGATTATAAACGATTACTTGCCAATTCATCCTATAGACAAGTAGATGAAAACCTCTGGCATGACAGAAGAACGGACACTCTTTACACAGGAAAGCAACTGTTTGATCAGTTGATCGAAAATGATCCTGAAATTCAGTCCAGACACTACAAAAACCAGATGCCGGATTTTACAAATGTATATCTGATTAAAGATCAACGGCTTATCAGAAAGAATGCTGTAAGGAGGAGAAGGAATTTTCCGCTTTACGTCGAAGAAAAAATGAGAGAGAATTTCAGTAGCACGATTGAGGAATATGCAACGGAATTGTCTGAGAGTATTAAAGACATTTTTGCAAATGCCTCTAAAATTGGGCAGGAACTTGACAGCAACTTTCCGAGACACCTGTTTGATGAAACCGGGCATATCAGTGAGAAGGAATTTAATAAGAGGTATGATGTTATCAAAAAGAAACGAAAGTCTTTAAGTCTGTATGGGCTTTCTGTTGCCAAAGAAGACAGCGACACCACTTTTAAAGAAGCAAATGCCACAGCACTGCTTGTCTATCTGAATGATACGGAAAAGAAGCTTGCTGTTTTCGATGAAATACTGGAAAAACTTCAAATATTTTCCAATATTTTGAATGAAAGGCAGTTTGTTTATAAACAACTGGCGATTTCTCCTGATTTTGGTTTCAGGTTTGCCACAGAAAACGGAAATGAACTCCCCCTGACAGAGTTGTCTTCGGGCGAACAGCAGGAAGTGGTATTGTTGTATGAACTCCTTTTCAAAGTTGGCCCCAATACACTTGTGCTGATTGATGAGCCTGAAATCTCCCTTCATGTTGCATGGCAGAAAGAATTTCTCAATGATTTGTCAGAAATAGTCAGACTGCGAAAGATAACGGTCATTACAGCGACGCACTCCCCCCAAATCATTGACGTACATTGGGATCTGGTGACTGATTTGTGGAAATTGACAGCCGGTGCTGAGGAAATTTCATGATGAGTGACCTGAGAAGCTGTGTCAGTGAAAACGATGTTGCAGGCTCAATACGTCAGCAATTAAGCCATCCGTCCGGCGCAGATAAAGTATGGATTATCGTTGAAGGTGAAACAGATCAGAAATTATTTTCAAAGCTGATTGACGGCCCTTTTGTCAAATTTGAATTTAATCCGAACGGGTGGGGTAAAATCCCTTTGCTGAAGACTGTCTCAGAACTGTTAAAGAAGACAGATCGCATCCTCGGCATAAGAGACGCTGACTTTCTCCATCTGGAAGAAAAAAAGGAAAGTGCTGAAAATATTTTTCTCACTGATTTTCATGATTCGGAAATGATGGTTATTTCGTGTGATAACGCGTTTCATGCAGTTGCGGCCGAATATGCAGGCAAAGCGAAAAACACATCCGCTTTTAGGAAAAAACTTTTAAAATCAATCGCTTTTATAAGCGGTCTCAGGTGGATAAATGACGCTGAGGTTGTAGAATTGAATTTCAACGGTCTTGGTTTTGGCATCTTTTACGATGGCAAAACCATTGTTCTTGATGAAGAGAAATGTTTGAATGAGGTGATGAAAAGATCACCCAGGAAGAAGAAAGAAATTTCAGAAGAAGATGTCAGATCAAAAATAAAAAATGTTTCAGATTTACTGAATCTGTGCAACGGACATGATTTTCAGAAAGCATTTGCATTTTGCGCCAGTTGCAATTCCAAAAAAGGGGTAAATGATGTGGAAATCGGCAAAGCATTTCGTGTGGCTTACAGATTTGAGGATTTTCAGAAATCCGATTTATACAGGCAATTAAAAGAATGGTCTGATCATCAGACAACGGTTTTATTCAAACATGCGTAAGACTCTTTTACCCACCTGATGATTTGCCAATGAGCAATTTACGCCCCATAATAATCCTCCTGATGGCGATGATATT
>JAOZLU010000853.1 GCA_029934695.1 Desulfobacterales bacterium
TCTATAATCTGGTCATCAAATCCAGGATGATCGGACAGCTTATATGAATAGTTGAGCAGTCTCATTTTCTATGCTCCCTTTTGCTAACGGCCGTTTCGGATTGGCGATATGCAGCATTGCTTTTATCACATATCTTCGCAAGACCGGACCGGAGTGCCAAACTTGCAGTTGGCACTCCGTTTTTTTATCCGTCTATTTCACCAGCTTGACGACCACAAACCCGCTGTTCATCCGCCTGATGAACATTTGAACAGGCTCGCCTGTTTCCACTTTTCCGATGGCTTCTGTATAATCATCTCCTGTTTTTATGGTCTGATGATTGATTTCCTTTATGATATCGCCGACCATAAGCCCTGCTTTCTCTCCCTTGCTTTCTGACTTGATTTCAGTCACAATAACGCCCTCAGACTCTTTGGAGTTGAAACGCCGGGCAAGTTCCGGGGTGATTTTTGAAACGCTGATCCCCAGTTCATCCTCTTTCTGTTTCCTGTCCTTTCTGGAAAAGAGTTTCTCGTCTTCTCTTTTTGCGATCTTCACCCTGACTGTTTTCTCTTTGCGGTCACGCAATATTTTTATTTCAGCCGATTCACCCACGCCGATATTCGCGATGATCCGGGTAAGGTCCCGGGTTGTTTCGATCTTACTGCCGTTCACCTCAAGGATGATGTCTTTTAACTCGATTCCGGCCTCATCCGCAGGGTCTCCCTCAAAAACCTCCGTAACCAGAACCCCTTTTTTGTTCTCAACACCGTAGTATTCCGCAATTTCACCGGTAAGGTTCTGGATAGCCACTCCGAGCCAGCCGCGGGTAACCTCGCCCTGTTCTTTCAACTGTTTGAAAATTCCCTTGGCAAGGTTGATGGGAACGGCAAAACCGATTCCCTGTCCGCTGGCAATGATGGCGGTATTTATGCCCACAACCTCACCCTTCATGTTGACAAGGGGACCTCCGCTGTTTCCGGGATTGATTGAGGCATCCGTCTGAATGAAATCATCATAGGGCCCGGAACCGATGACCCGCCCTTTGGCACTGACAATTCCCGCTGTCACTGTCTGCTCCAATCCAAAAGGACTGCCAATGGCCATCACCCACTCCCCGACTTTCAGGGCATCCGAATCTCCCAGATGGGCAAAAGGAAGATTTTCAGCCGACTTGATCTTTATCAGTGCGAGGTCTGTATTCGGATCATGTCCTTTGATTTCAGCATCATATTCTTCACCATTCTTCAATTTCACCTGGATTTCATCTGCATCCTCGATCACATGATTATTCGTTACAATGTAGCCCTCATTGTCAATGATAAATCCTGATCCCAGGCTTCTCTGCTTAAAGCCTTTTTTGTAGTTTTCACCGAAAAATTTTTCAAAAAACTCCTTGAAAGGCTCATTGTCGCCAAAGGGCTTTGAAAAATGGGGAGAGGGATTCCCCCCGCCCTTGACGGTCTTTACTGTCCTGATATTGACGACCACAGGGCTGACCGATTCAGCAAGCTGACTGAAACTTTCAGGGCGGTCATACATTTTTGCCTCAGTTTCGGACAGGCAAAAATTTGAAACTGCCGAAAGTCCGAATGTGACAAACAGCATGGCAATAAAGCTTCTCAATGTTTTTATTTTTTTAAAATCCGTCATATTTCTCCTTTTTCCGAATGTCTCTTGTTCTTGTGCGAATGTCTCTTGTTCTTGTGCGAATGTCTGGTGGGTTCCGTTTCGCTTCACCCACCCTACATTTCCTACATTTCCCTGAATCGCAAAGCAAACTTTGCACCCCACGGAATTCGGTTATACTCCTCTCATTTCTTTGACATAAGCGATTCTCAGGTCATAAAGGATATTCTTCAGCATACCTTCCTCTTCCTTTGTCAGATTCCCCTGAGTTTTTTCTTCCAGCATACCCATAATATCAATGGTCTGTTTTGCTGCTGTCAAATTTTTGGATTTTTTACCGGTTGCGGGATCTTCTATCACCCCAAGTTGGAAAAGCACCGATGAATGAAGGGAAAAAACAAATGTCGCAAAATTAATCTCCGGAAACTGCGTCCCAGCTTTGCTCTCCCCGGCTTCCGATCCTTTATCCCCAGAAGATTCCTCCTTATCTTCACTGCCCGTTACATCATCATCATCAGGAGGTTCCTTTTTATCCTCACTTTCCTTCACATCATCCTTCAGAGGTTCTTTCTCATCTTCACTTTCCTTTGGTTCCTGATTTTCATCAGAGAAAATCCTCCGGTCATTAACAACAAAATCATTTTTTTCTTCCGGCACAGATACTCCTCCTATTGCTTATTGGCCATTTTTGTCAGTGAACAATGGTCCGTAGTGAAATGGTGGGTTTCGCTTCGCTACACCCACCCTACATCAAACATCGAACATCGAACATCGAACATCGAACATCGAACATCGAACATC
>JAOZLU010000854.1 GCA_029934695.1 Desulfobacterales bacterium
TTTGGGATTCTTTTTATGATGATCTTGAAAATAAAATCGAAAGTATCTGTTTGGTGCAGCTTCTTTGCGACCTGCACTCTTTTTTTTCTTTTTATGGATGGCTGCTCGGCTAAGACGAAGCAACCTCATACTGGTGCGAACAAATCTTCCGATGATGCTGTAAGACTTCCTGCTGTAAGACTTCCTGCTTCCAATGTGTCTTGCAGGCCTTATAAGGTTTTGGGGAAATGGTACTATCCGCTACCGAACTCACAGGGATTCAGGCAGCGTGGTCTGGCATCCTGGTATGGTGAGGATTTCCACGGCAAGAAGACATCAAACGGTGAAATTTACGATATGAACACAATCTCAGCCGCGCATAAAACCTTGCCTTTGGGAACTCATGTCAGGGTTCATAATCTTAAAAACAACAAAAAGCTTGATCTCAGAATCAACGACCGGGGCCCGTTTGTTTCCGGCAGAGTCATTGATCTTTCCAAAGCAGCGGCAAAAGAGCTTGGTGTTTACGGTCCGGGTACTGCCCCGGTTGAAGTTATGACCCTCGGCGGCGGCTCGGCAGGAAACGGCTCCGGGCAATCTTATATAAACTATCATAAAGGTAACTTTACAATTCAGGTGGGGGCTTTCAGCGACCTGCATAACGCAAAAAAACTCTGGAAGACGCTTGACAAAGATTACAGGAACGCGCATATAACCCCTTATCGCTCCCATACAAGCGGGGCACGCCTGTACAGGGTGGCTGTGGGCAGATGCTCTTCTTTGCAGCGGGCGGAAGCATACGAAAATGCCATGAAAAAAAAGGGATTCAGAGATGCTTTTATGGTGGCGGAATGACTAATGTTCCTTTTTGAGAAGTAACATCATTGTCAAGGTGCGGGCAATCTCCGCCTTCACAGAAAAGCCTGAGCGATGTGACGGGAAGCTGTTATGCAGAGGCTTGGAGCTTATGGGACGATCTCCTCCTTTCTGCTCCCGTTGCTTGAATTTGCCAATCCGAGCGGAAGGAGACGCTATGAATATCACGCAATATGCAAATTCTATTTTTCATTCCATCACTCCGAAACAATTATCTGCTTTCCTTAGCCGTAAAGGTTGGCAACGGGTAAAGCACCCTAATGCTAAAATTCTTGTATTTGAAGGTGAATCCTTAATGATAGGACAAGTTGCAAGTGTAGTTTTTCCGTCATCTGCATCTTTTTCAGACTACTTTGCCCGGCTGAATGATACCTTAAGATTATTGTCAAAGCACTTTAATATGTCGCTGTCTGAAGTTATTGAGAATATCGCTCACTGTGATCATTCAATAATAACAGATAATTATATAAATGGTTTTTCTGGAAATATGTGCGAAATACTGACGGATATTTATGATTCAGCTGAGAACAGAGAAATAAACCATAGTATAGTCTGGGCTTCTGATTTAACACCTCCTGGGCACCTTGAAAATCCGACTGTTCAAATGACCGAAAAATCTTATGAAGTATTGAAAATCGCTTCTGCGGATTTACAGACAGTGAATGAACCTGATGAAGAAAAAACCGTTATTGGCAGAATAACTCAGTTAAAATCAAAAGTTCCTCCTATTAAGGCTGACGAATTCGCTGTCACAAGGATTATAGTCATAAGTTGGGAGGTTGAAAAGCAGACTCCGATAAACATTCACATCAAACTCCCTCTTGAACAATATAGGTGGGCATGTGACGCACATAAGAATGGCCATAAAATTAAGGTGACTGGAAAGCCGGAGAAGCATGGAAAACTTTGGCATTTGCTTGAACACCATGGATTTAAGATAATCTCGGCTGACAAAAATATTGACAGAAGATAAAGAACAAATGAAAATATCAGACCCTTTTAAGATACTTGCACCTAATGAACGATGGGCCCCGACACAAAGCCAAATGGATGCTTTTCAAAATGCTTATGAAAAGTTGTTGCCGCCATTGGTTCACAAAATAAGACTTGCAGTTTCTGAGTGGCGGGATGACGGCTATCACGGTGCTTCTGACACTTCGAGATCATTGATGAATTTCTGGTTTGACCATGAACATCTTATCGGACAAAGCAAATTCAGTTTTTTCTTTTCACAGCGCGAAGCCATTGAATCAATCATTTATTTGTATGAAGTGGCAAAAGCCGGAGACAAATACGAATTGATGCGTTTTGATTCTTCCGAGCGTGTCAGTGCGGGGATGTTTGATGAAACATGGACAAGATATGTAGTGAAAATGGCAACTGGCACAGGCAAAACCAAAGTTATGGGTCTGACTTTGGTGTGGTCTTATTTTCATAAACTCTACGAAACCGACAGCAAATTATCAAAAAACTTTCTGTTGATTGCTCCGAATATCATCGTGCTGAACCGATTACGCAAGGATTTTGACGGACTGAAAATGTTTTTTGAAGAAC
>JAOZLU010000240.1 GCA_029934695.1 Desulfobacterales bacterium
TCCGGAGCGACAAAGCCGATGCAGCCGGTGTAAGCATGGCGGGGCGTTGTCTCCAGATCAGCGATAATGTTCATGGTGCTGGATTTCGGCGCGCCTGTTATTGAGGCACAGGGAAAAAGGGCCGTCATAATCTCGCAGAGCGGGCTATATGTCCTGGCCGTAACAGTGGAAGTCATCTGCCAGACAGTGGGATACTTCTCGATTTCAAACAGCTTGGGAACTTGGACACTGCCTGTGAGAGCGATCCTGCCCGCGTCATTTCGTATCATATCAACGATCATGACATTTTCTGCCCGATTCTTCTCCGAATGATGCAGCCACCTGGCCTGATATTTGTCTTTTGCAAGCGTCAGTCCTCTTGCGGCAGTGCCCTTCATTGGGCGCAACGTCAGATTCTGGCCGTCCATACGGAAAAACAGTTCCGGCGAAGTCGAGCAGACAGCAAATCTGCCTGTGTCAATATAAGCGGCATATTTTGTTTTCTGGACCCTCATCAGCTCCAGAAAGAAGGCCCAGGGGTCTCCTGAAAAGGGCGCATGAAGGCGAAATGTGTAATTCACCTGATATGTTTCCCCGCGGGCAATGTGATCTTTGATCCGGGCAATGGCCTCGTGATATGCTTCTCTGCTTACCGAAGGTGTCCAATTCTCAGGTGCGTGAACAATTCTCTCCGGCAGGGGAGGGAGGTCCATTTTTTCAGCTTCCGGGTAAAGGCCGAACCACAACAGCGGAAACGAGGCTGAGGGACGTACACGGAGAGACGAATCAAAAGCCGGAGAAGCCTCATAACTGATAAACCCGACCGCATAAAGTCTCTCTTCTTTTACCGCAGTTTCGATCATCTGAAGTCCGGGGACAACGTCTTCAATACGACTGGCTGCAATCACCCGGCATGGTTCGGAGAAACGAAGCCATTGCTGATTCGCCGGGTCCTGAATTACAGATGTATAAAGTTCATTCATCGGATTATGTATCATTCGCATCCACAACCGCCTCCGTCATCGGTGCCGCCGTCGGTGTCCTTTTCTGACAGGCCCCGGGTTCGTTCATCAACTTTTTTCTGTCTTAGTGCAGCCTCGTTTACATAAGCCTCAAACTGGTCTGCAAGTGCTGAGAGGCTTTTCTTATATGTCACCGGGTCTTCTCCCATTTTTTTCGTGAACAGTTTCAGCTGAAGCCCAACTTCTTCCTCAATCAGAGGCTGCTCACTGTTCCTGTAGCCCTGCAAAACCTTTATGGCCCTGTCCGTCTCCCCTTTTTTCAGATAAGCAAGCCCCTTGTACAGCGTGGCATCCGGTTCACCAGGTTTTGTCTCAGGCACGGCTTCAAATGCCGCAATCGCCTCATCCAGGAATCCGATTTTGAAATATGCAATACCCAGCCCGGACCTTGCTTCCGCAGTCTCGGGATGCTTTTCAAGATATTTTTCATAAAGCAATATGGCATCTTCATACTGCTTCTGACTCAGTTTGACATTGGCTTTTGTCAGCACACTGCATCCGGCCAGAAATATGAGTCCCATACATACAATTCCGAAAATAATATTTTTTTTGAACATTGCTTCCCTCCTGCATCATTATAAAATAAGTCTGGTTCTAATGGTTTTTGTGGTTTCCGATATGAACCGCAGATAAACGCAGATAAACGCAGATGAACGCAGATGAACACATACGGCCTGTGCGGGAGCATCATCAGCGTTCATCTGCGGTTTGCAGGAATCAGTCTTATGCAACCACAAAATCCGTTAGAACCAGAAATAAGTATAATTTGAATCCAAAAAGTTCAAGGTGCTGACTGTCCATGTTAAGAGAGCGGGCCATTCTTAAGTACCCGGCCAAAAGTTTTCCGGGATTTTTTCCTGAGAAAACAGCTTTCACAGACCGCGGATGAGTCCGCGTCAGACAGGCATCTGCGTTTATCTGCGTTCATCTGCGGTTCTTCGTATGCAAATACCTGAAAATATGGCCAAGTACTTACTCATCCTGCAATTGGCAAAGGCTAAATAATATAAATTATTCGCCCTGAATGGTCAAGCAGAAAATATCAGATGTCCGAATGCACCGGTCTGTTTTTCGGGATTTCCATTATTTCTTCCAATATATTGTTGATTTTTTTTGTTTCAGCAATTAAAGTCTTTATAAATAATTCGAGAGTGAAAAGTGAAAAGTAACCCCACAATATGCTCCCGCCGGATTGACCCTGCTCCCGCCGGATTGACAAATCCGGCGGGAGTGTCCGGGATTTGCCAATCCCGGACGAGCGGGGTGGAGTGTGGACGGGTGGTGCGGGAATGTCCGGGATTTGCCAATCCCGGACGAGATGGGAGTGACTGCTGTTACAAATCGGAATTCATTTTATGACAGAAAAAAAAATTTATCAAGAGGGTAAAAGCCATCAATGTCTTGCAGACTGTTTTGCAGACAGTTTTTCAACATACCCTGAAAAAAAAGCAATACACTTTTTCCGTGATGGAATGATGGAAACTGAAATCTCCTATCAGGAACTGGATCAGGACGCCAATCAGATGGCCAACACCTTTCTGGCCTCCGGGATTAAAAAAGGAGACAGGGTGATCCTTTGTCTGCCAAAAAGCCTTGCCTCTGTTGTTGCACATATTGCGCTTCAGAAAACAGGTGCTGTTGCGGTCCCCCTGAATCCGGGATTCAGGCACTCGGAAATGGCATATATGCTTGGGGATGTCCAGGCGAGCCTCGTGATTTCAGGACTTGAACAGGCTGATATTATAAAGCAGGCTGCTCCCGGAACGCCCCTTATAATTGATACCGGAAAACCTTATCAGGATATTGATTTTTTCAGGTCCGCGCCTGCGGATATGCCCCGGACAGTTATTGAACCGGATGATCCGGCACTGATTATCTATACTTCAGGAACCACAGGAAAACCCAAAGGGGCTGTGCTTACCCAGAAAAACCTGATCCATGATGCAGAAAATATTATCAGAATATGGGAAATAGCTGAATCAGATGTGCTGTGCCACGCGCTCCCCCTGTTTCATATTCACGGACTCTGTTTTGCACTCCATACGACCTTGATGAGCGGTGCCCGTATGATCATGCTGGATGAATTTTCACCGGAAACGGTCAATCGGGCGTTGGCACAAAAAAACGGGGAATACGCGTGTACCCTTTTTATGGGTGTTCCTGCCATGTATGGAAAAATGATGGATGGTCTGAAAGACGCGCCCCCGGATTTCAGCCATATCCGGTTATGGGCATCCGGATCAGCCCCGCTTCTGCCCAAAGATTTTGACCGGATAAAGCGGATATTCGGTCAGAAACCTGTGGAACGGGAGGGGATGTCTGAGACCGGGATGAATTTTTCAAACCCGCTGAGGGGGATGAAAAAGCCCGGTTCCATTGGTCTGCCTCTGCCGGGCCTCAGCGTAAGAATTACAGATACTGAAACAAAAGCGGACGTTATCCCGGGTCAGACAGGTGAAATATGGCTTAAAGGGCCTGCCATCACCCCGGGATACTGGCGCAAGCCCCGGGAGACAGCAGAAGCTTATGAAAACGGATGGTTCAGAACCGGTGATCTGGGAAAAACAGATGAAGACGGGTATTATTATCTGACAGACCGAATAAAGAATATTATCATTTCAGGGGGTGAAAATATTTCCCCCAAAGAGGTGGAAACTGTTATAAACCAGCTTGAAGAGATTGCTGAAACCGCTGTCGTCGGAATCCCGGATGAAAGCTGGGGGGAAAAAGTTGTGGCAGCCATCATCAGAAAAACCGGGTTCCTGCTTGAAGCCCAGGACATTCAGAATTATTGCAGGGAGCATCTTCATAAATGGAAATGTCCCAAGAAAATTGTTTTTGTGAATGAGCTGCCCAAAAATAAAATGGGAAAAATATTGAAAAAAGAGGTGAAAAAACTTTTTTAGTTAGGACTGTCGAACTTTCGGAATATTGTGAAGTCGGAGGATTTTCTAAAAAAATCAGAGTGTTTTGAATGATTTGAAGGTTTTGGGAATCTGAGCTTCTTATTTCCAGCTTGACACAGACGACATTTCTTTATACTTTCCCGAACCAAAGAGAGATATGCTTTGAAGTAGGGTGGGTGAAGCGAAGCGGAACCCACCTTGCGTGCATGTCTGGTGGATTCCTGACAGCCCGGCTGATTTGAAGCGGAACCCACCTTGCGTGCATGTCTGGTGGATTCCTGACAGCCCGGCTGATTTGAAGCGGAACCCACCTTGTGTGCATGTCTGGTGGGTTGTCTGGTGGGTTGTCTGGTGGGTTGTCTGGTGGGTTGTCTGGTGGGTTCCGCTTCGCTTCACCCACCCTACATTTTTTGAATCGGGCATATTATTTCCCTAAGTCTGTTATTTCTGAAGTTTGGCGATTTTATTACCGGAGGCTGCCAGCCTGACCGGGATATCCTGCAAATCCAATGCATTGCAGGTTTCTGTTAAGTGGGCAGTCTCATAGGAGAATCTCATGTATCGTGAAAACTATATTAATTCGCTCCGGAAGGAACTCGTGGAGATGGTAGCGAATCACCTGACCCCGGTGGCACTGTACTATGGTTACAGCGAAACGCCCATGGAAGCCAACATCAAATGGCGTCCCCAGGTGCTGTTGCTGGGTAATTACTCTTCAGGCAAATCAACCCTGATCAACGAATTGCTCGAAGCATATATCCAAGACACAGGCCAGGCCCCCACCGATGATTCGTTTACGGTGATTACTTATGACGATTCCGAGACCGACACCCTTCCTGTCCGGGTTACTGATGAACGTGACGGCAAAGTTCTGGTCAGCGACCCTGAATACCCCTTTGAATCTTTGAAAAAGCACGGAGAGCGGTTTACCTCGCACTTTCGTCTGAAAAAAGTCAACTCGCCCTTTCTGAAAAATCTTGCCATCATTGACACCCCCGGGATGCACGACAGCGTATCTGAGCGGGATCGCGGGTACAACTATCAGGAAGTGATCGGCAGCCTGGCGCAAATGGCTGATATTGTTCTGATACTTTTTGATCCTCACAAGGCGGGAACGGTTCGTGAAACCCATATAAGCCTCAGGGACACGTTGCCGACCCGCACCTTTGAAGACCGGCTTCTCTTTGTGCTGAACCGCATTGACGAATGCACATCCCTGACCGACATGCTCCGTGTCTATGGAACTCTTTGCTGGAATCTCTCGCAGATCACCGGACGGAAGGATATCCCGATGATTTACCTGTCATACTCACCGTACGCGGCAACCGCCCCGCAAGGCTCTCAGGAAGACACGAAGAATTATCTCTCCTACCTCGACAACCAGCGTGAGGAATTGAAAAATGCCATATCAAAGGCCCCTTTTCACCATCTGGACCATTTGGCAACATTCATTGAAACCCACGGGGAACGCCTGACCCATTTTCTTGAAGCCCTGATCAGCTATCGCAAAAAGTTTCGCTCGTTCCGCATCAAAAACACGCTCACCGGATTCCTCGTCAGCCTGCTGTGCGGAGGAGCAGCAATTCTGACGATGCTCACGACGGGTGTGTCTGCCTACATTGGCGAGCATCTCCGCACTCTGGGGCTTGAAAATGTTCTTCATCAGGCCCTCGGTGCCGGGGGAATTGTTGCGCTGCTGGTCATCATCTTGTGGATGGCCCTCATACAGAGACTCTTTGTATCCCCGTTCCGCCGCAATCTTATGAACGATCTTGACAACCTGACTCCGCTGGAGAACCAGAGCCGGAGAGACAGATGGGAGAGTGTCCGGGATATTGTCCGCAGTTATCTGGAAAAAACAGCGGGACGTTTTTCACTCAGGCAGGTGAAAAAGGAACACGCTGATCTGCGTCGGGTCTGTGACAAGGGATCCCGGGAAGTCCGGGAAGCGTTGAACGAACTCGCGGGCATCAAAGAGGATAATCCGGAAGTATCTGATGCCCCGGATTCTGAACAGAAGCCTCTTCAGGCCAAAACAAAAGAGGAACTGTGACAGTTTTTCATTGATATGCAAAGCTGTTTCAAATATGGTCTGAACCTGATTTAAATTTAATTTTTTTTTGTCAAAATTTGAGAATATGGGACATATTATCTGCATAGCCAGTCTGAAGGGCGGCGTTGGAAAAACCACTACTGCGGTTAATCTTTCTGCGTCTTATGCTTGGAATGGGAGTAAAACCCTGCTGATTGACTGCGATCCCCAGGGGAGCGCGACAACAGGCGTCGGAATCAACAAGCAGAAGCTCAGATGGACACTTTATGATGCTTTGGTGGGAAAATCGTCAGTGGAAGAGACGGTTGTTGATACAGATATCGGACTGCTGAAAGCAATTCCTGTGCGCGGCGAATTTTTCCGTGCGGAACTGGAACTTATGACAAAACCAGGCAAAGAAAAGGTGTTGCGCGGTATTCTTGCCGATATCAGAAAAAATTATGATTATATCATCCTCGACACCCCGCCCTCACTGAGTCTGGTTTCCATCAATGCCATGACCGCGGCCGATACTTTGCTGGTCCCCCTCCAATGCGAGTTTTTAGCGTATGAATCCCTTATCCAACTGCTGCGATTTTCCCGTCTTATAAAGAAAAAATTGAATCCTG
The DNA here is from genome assembly GCA_029934695.1 of Desulfobacterales bacterium. Taxonomy (GTDB): domain Bacteria; phylum Desulfobacterota; class Desulfobacteria; order Desulfobacterales; family 4be13; genus JAOZLU01. The sequence continues at coordinate 6,569 of JAOZLU010000240.1, forward strand.
ACCTTAAATTGGCAGGTGTTCTTTTAACCATGTATGATATGGGAGAAAAGACTTCCCAGCAAATCGTTGACAATGCCCGAAACCATCTGAAAAAAGCGGTATTTAAAACGATTATTCCCCGAAGTGTTCAGTTGCGGGAAGCATCGGGTATTGGAAAACCGCTTGTGGTTCTGGACGCGGAATCGGTCGGTGCCCGGAGTTATCTTAAACTGACGCGGGAACTCATGGAGCGTGGCATAAAGCCGAAACAATAACGCCTGCGCGGTCAGGGCCAGTGGTTGAATAATTTTCGGACTCCGGATCAGGATTGTTTCTGTTCGGAAGACATGACTTTAATTAGTAAGGAGGAATTGAAATGACAAAAGTTGCAAATACGCAAGCCATTGAAAAAGCGAAAAGTGATTTAATTGAAAATGTGAAAAAAGCCCTTGATCTGAAGGAAATCCGGCAGATTCTTGAAGATCAGCACAATCTGGAAATAAGCGACGATATTGAAGTCAACAAAGGTGAAACTGTTATCCATAATAATCAGATCGTTTATAAAATGGAATTTGAAGTCCTGCTTTCCCTTTCTGTTTTGCTGGACAGCAATGGGGATTATATCCCCCCGGAAGATACGCCCGAGGAGAGCATTGATCTGTTGGGAAGCCAGGCAGAGGACATCATTCAGGAAATGTGACGATTTCGGACGTACACAAATTTATTTCTTCAGCCTGGAGTCATCAGAGGTGTCTTCGGGCTTCTGCAAATGTAGTTGTTCCCCTTATCTTTTGCCTCAGCAACGGAACAGTGCCTGTATTTTACCGGAATATCCCAAATATTCATCGGAGTGCAAAAACAGAGCAAAGCGGTTTTTTGCCTCCTGCGAGGCATGACAAGTTACATACACACAGGTGAAAATCCGGGACAGTTCATCCTTCATAATTTACAGAGGAGCATTATTATGCGAAACATATTGCTTTTTATGATTTTTCTGTTTTTGTGCCCCTGCCTGTCCTTCGCCGGGGACAAACTCATCGTCCAAAAGGCAAAAAAGGACATCACCCTGACTGGCTACACCCGGAGCAAAACCACCGTCACCGTGTCATCGGAGATTTCGGGAAAAGTACTTCGCGTCAACTATGATGTGGGGCGGACCATTGGCAAAAAACCGTTTTTTGAAATAGATCCCACTTTCATCAATTTTCAAATCAAAAGTGCCCGACAGTCCATAAAACAACTGGAGATTTCACAACAAAGGATGAATTCACGGGTCTCCTATCTCAGAAAAGAATTTAACAGGATTGACAAACTGCACAAAGGAGACAGAGCCACTGAGGTCAAAAGAGATGCTGCACAGGAGGATTTGAAACAGGCAAAGTTGGAAGCACAGTCGCTGAAGTCAGAAAGGGCTGTCTTGGAGACGACGTTAAAAGAACTTCAGGAACGCAAAAGCCGCCATAATATATATGCTCCCCGGGGCTGGATCGTGGTTAAGAAAATTGTTGAGGCCAGTGAAATTGTCAGCCCGAATATGCCGCTGGCCCAAGTCTCGGACTATCGAAATCTGATAGTGCCGCTTTCAGTATCAGGTGAAGAACTTGCTGCTTTGGAGAAACTTCCGAAAGAATTTGATGCCCGGCTTGAAGGAAAACCGATAACTGCTTCCATTAACTGGATAAACCCGGAGTTCAATGAGAAAACAAGAAAGTTGAGCATTGAACTGATTTTGGCGAATTACGAGGAAAAAGGACGGGGGGGACTTCGCTTTTCTCTTCCGCTTGGAATAGAGGCCGAGGGACTGATTGTCCCCAAAGCAGCGGTGATTAATCGTTACGATAACCCCAGAGTGACGATTATGGAGACAGGGAAAACCATCAACATCATGATATTGGGAGAATCTGACGGTTTTCTGGTGATTGCGGAGGATGAGCATCTCTCCTTGGGAACGGAGCTTAACAGCCCCTGACTGCCGGACGGGGTTCCACTGCCGGACGGGGTTTGCAACCCCGTCCGGCAGATCATGGATCAAACAGTTATGATCTTAGCTTGATACATATGGTGCAGCTCCAGTCCAGCAGTGAGAATTTTTTTGATCTGGTTGATATTTATATTTATAAGGAGGTTTAAAAATGCAGTACACAGTAGCAGAAGCAACAGAAACAGAAACAGCTAAAGGCATGACAAAAGATGTGTCGCAGGGAGAAGCGGACAGGATTATCAGGCATCATGTATATGCTTCAATGGGGATCGGCATGCTTCCCTTTCCGTTGCTGGATTTTGCAGGGCTGGCAGGTATTCAGTTCAATATGCTGAAAAAGATTGCCGGGGTATATGAGATCCCGTTTTCCAAAGGTGCGGTGAAAAATATCCTGTGCTATGTGCTTGGCGGTGCTTTTCCGGTACTGCATGTGGCCCCTCTGGCGGCAAGTGTGACCAAACTTGTTCCCGCGGCAGGCCAGGCCGTCGGTGTGACTGCGATGCCAATTCTTTCCGGTGCCACCACTTATGCCATTGGCAAGGTCTTTATGCTGCATTTTGCTTCGGGCGCCTGGGACGGAATCTTTGATCTCGAAAAAATGAGAACCCATTACGCTGAAATGCTTGAGGAGGGGAAAAAGGTTGCCGAGGATATGAAGAAAGCTGGAGGCAGTAAGGAGAAAATTTCAAAGATTTAAAACGAAGATTTTCAGCCGGACTGGCGAAGACAGCAGGAATAATTGCAAGATTGGCTGCTGTTAAACGATTAAATGCAAATCGTCTCGATGGATCGGCAGGGCAATTTGCATGGCTTTGTGCAGACGGGATTCCCGGTCGGACGGGATTGCAAATCCCGTCCGGCCTGTCGAAGCATCAAACATCAAACATCAAGCATCAAACATCAAACATCAAACATCAAACATCAAGCATCAAACATCAAACATCAAGCATCAAGCATCAAACATCAA
>JAOZLU010000855.1 GCA_029934695.1 Desulfobacterales bacterium
CGGACATGATCAGAATATACTGTGTCTTTTCCGGTGCTTCCTTAAACAAAAATCTTAGGAGTTCCATAATGTCTGTCCAATAATCAGACCTGAACAGACCTCCGAGGTTTCTGAAACCTCGGAGGTCTTCAGAGAGCGGATGTCGTCATGAACTGAACCACCAGCGTTCAGCGGCTTTGTAACCATCGCCGTCAAAGTTGCCGGCCAGGTTCCCGTATCGCACCTTGTCACTGGCTGCTTCGACATGATCTTTGAACGCGTACACAATCACACCGCCCTGGTCCCGCAGGATTTTCTGACATTCTCGATACATCTCCCGCCGTCTGTTCTCATCAAGTTCGGACCGGGCTTCCATGATCAGTCTGTCGAGATGTTCGTTTTGAAAATGGGTGTCATTCCAGGGCGCACCGCTTTTGTAGGCGACGGACAGCATGGCGTCCGCTGTGACACGTCCGTTCCAGGTGCAGGATGCCCACGGTTTCTTCATCCAGACATTTGCCCAGTAACCGTCAGCCGGCTCGTGAACCAGGTCAATGCTGATGCCGGCCCTGGCGGCATGTTGCTTATACAGCAGCGCATGATCGGTAAAGCCGTTGAAGGTGGATGTGTGCAGTTTGAACGTGTGGTTTTGCAGGCCGGCCTTTTTCATAAGGAATCGCGCCTTGTCCGGATCATATCTCCGCTGAGGCAGGTCTGCCGCATAAAACCGCTGACCCGGTGCGATGGGATGGTCATTGCCCGGTGTGCCGTAACCCCGAAAAACGAGCTTCAGTATCTGGTCCCGGTCAATGGCGTGTTTCAGAGCCAGACGCACATCGTTGTTGTTGTACGGCGGCAAGTCAGTAAGCATGGGCATCGTGAAGTGTCTCATCCCGGCGACCCGGATGATCCGAATGCCCGGCGCGCTTTTCAGCAGATGAACGGTTTTCAGGTCGCAGCGGTTCATCCAGTCAATCCGGCCTGTCTTCAGAGCGTTGGTCCGGGCATTGACATCGCTTATGCCAAGGGTTTCAACCTCGTCAAAATGGGCTCGGCCCTGTTTCCAGTAATTGGGATTCCGCACGGTGAATGCCCGGACACCCGGTTCAAAATCCTTCAGGAGATATCCTCCTGTGCCGATCCCCTTATTCCAGTCTGTTTTGCCTGTCCCCGCGGGAGAGATGCTCAAATGATAGTCACTCAGGATATAGGGAAAATCGGCGTTTCTGCCTTTCAGTTTGAATATCACCGTATTTTTGCCGTTGGCCCGGATGTCCCCAATCTGATCCAGCAGGGCTTTGGCCCCCGACTTGCTTTCCTTTCCCCGATGGTGATTGACAGACCAGATCACATCCTCGGCTTCCAGCGTCTTCCCGTTATGGAATTCGATGCCCTTCCGCAGCCGGAACACCCATTTGGCCGCATCCGGAGAGGGTTCGATGGTTTCAGCGAGTTCGGGCACCGCCCTTCCCAGGTGGTCGGTTTCAACCAGGTTGTTCCTAAGCTGCCAGTTAATCATTGCATTACCCAAATCATTCAGGGTTGCCGGGTCCAGCGAGTCGCTTGTGCTGAAGCCGCTCACTCCGGCCCGGAAACGGCCGCCTTTTTTCGGTGCTGATGCCTCTGCCGGAAGGATGGAGAGCGCAGGCGACACGGCTGCCGCAAGCCCCAACGCGCTCACTTTTCCGATAAATTCCCGGCGGGTGATTTTTCCCTGTGTGAACAAGGATTCAAGTTGTTTCAGTTGTGACATTTTCAAACCTCCTTTTTTGTTGTCGTTCCCGATCAGACCTCCGAGGTTTTCAAAACCTCAAAGCAGGGTTCCGAGGCTTCTGAAATCTCGGTCTTCGGGGTTACGATTCAAACCACAGGAACAACAGGATGTGTTGCATCAGAATCGTCAGAACCTGAGCGGAAAATCTGTTCCTGTCTTCCAAGTGTGTACAGGACAAAAAAAGAAACCCGGCTTTTTTCCTATGACTGGAGAGTCGGCCCGTTCTTGAAAAGCCGGGTTTCTCGCCTGTTCCCGGTTTTTGTCCTGTACACAGGTCTTCCGGGGAAACTCGGAGCAGAGTGATGCCCCAGCAAGTCCAGAAGGAACAACTTTTTGCATACGCTTATATCCCGGGACAGTTCAGATGTCAACAGTCTGTTTTCAGATTTTGGATGCTGTTCGGTCATAAAAGGCGGAAAAAACCTAAGATATGTTGAAATTTCAGACTATTATCACCAAAAACCTGCATTAAGGAAAAGAAATTATTTTAACAGATATTAAGATGAAAGTTCAACTCCTGATATAAAGTTTTTGAAACTTCTGAAACTTCTGACATAAAAAATTTCCTTATTGTTTTCGGGGATGACAAAGCCGAGCTCTGTCATCCTGTTTTTACCCAATGCAAATCAGGCTTTTTTCAGAAGATGCGTGT
>JAOZLU010000856.1 GCA_029934695.1 Desulfobacterales bacterium
TTTGATGTTTGATGTTTGATGTTTGATGTTTGATGTTTGATGTTTGATGTTTGAGGAGGATGGTGGGTTCCGCTTCGCTTCACCCACCCTACATTTTCTTTTCACTATGACGGATCAAAAAAGGTGGCCGGCGACAGATGGCAGGTTTCTTTAATTGCAAGGACAGAAATTACTGTGACAGGCTTATTGACAAACGACGATGAGCGGTCATCTGCGGATATTGATGAAATAGAAAAAGCCCTTGGAGAACGCGTGACATTTGAACAGAAAAGAGAGCGCAATTTTATTGATGAAGCCCGGAAAGATGAAATGTTTGAAGAGTTATGTGCTTCTCTCTCAGACAGTTCTCTTTCTTATGTATCCCATCCTGATTTTCCAAAACGGTTTGTCATCAAAGAATATAAAGCCCATAAGAACCGGCAAATATTGTATCCGAGATAAGAAATATGATGGCTTTCAGCAATAAGAACAAATATATCGGAATTTTCTGCGTGTCCTTGGGGATACTGATGTCTGCCTTACCGGCCAGGGCGGATATCTACAGGTATATTGACAAAGAAGGGGTCATGCATTTTACAAATGTGCCAACATCCTCACGCTATAAACTCTATGTAAAGGGAAGGTCTTCAGGTTCATCCGGTTCGTATTCAAGTACCAAATATGATCATTTTATAGACACGGCCTCAAGAAAGCATAGGATTTCCTTTCCATTGGTGAAGGCGGTCATCAAAGTGGAGTCAAATTTTAACCCGCGGGCAGTTTCAAGAGCAGGCGCACAGGGACTTATGCAGATCATGCCGGGGACTGCCGACCTTCTTAATGTGTCTGATCCCTTTGATCCGCGGGAAAATATCATGGGCGGGACCCGTTATCTCAGAATGCTCATGGACCGCTTTGACGGGAAACTGTCCTTCGTACTGGCCGGCTATAATGCCGGCCCTGAAAGGGTTGACCGTTACAAAGGCATTCCGCCCATCAGGGAAACACAGAATTATGTGAAAAAAGTCAAGAAATATTATCGTATGTTCAAAGAAGAACCCTGAGCCGTCAGAATCAGAGATATGCTGAGATTGCAGCTTCCCCTGAATCCATTATAATCAGAAACTTTTCACTCTTGATCCAGTTAATCAGTAAAACATGATAAAAGTTCGGGGATATTTTTTCTTGACAAAAATCCATGTAGCTGTGATACAGTTATATAAATTGTTGCTTGGCAAATGGATGTCATTCAGCAAAGTATGAAAATCTTTTATTATTTAAGGAAAAGGAGGTATTTTTAATGGTCAGAAAAATGGTGATTTTCACAACAATCTGCCTGGTCAGCATCAGCCTGATGATCGGCCCGGCAATGGCTGCAAAGCCGTCGGTGGACAAATGGAAAGCCAGCTTCGATGCTAAGGGCGCAAAATACAAATGTATTATTTCCAACGTGTCCCACCCTGTCATCAAAGGCGTTTATGCGGGGTTTGCCATGCGGGATGAAATGTGGAAGCGTACAAATGGTAAAATATATATTGATTTCAAACCTTTTTCCATGCTCGGTGGAGAGGTGGAAGTTCTCAATCAGTTGCAGATGGGTGCTATACAGGGGATGGGGTGCAGTTCTGTTGCAGCAACCAACTTGGGGCCCCGGTTCGGCCTGATTAACCTTCCCTTTCTTGTCAATTCTTTTGATAAACTGGACAAATTTACTGCCAGCGGCAAACTTTTTGATCATTTTATGATGGCAATGGATCATCAGGGAATTATGGGCCTTGACATCACCGGTTATGGGAATTATGGCTGGGCAACGATAACGCCGGTCAAAAACATTGCAGATGCCAAAAAGATCAAATTCCGTATTGCCGAAGCAGCCGTGAATCAGCTCCTTTACAAAGAATGGGGCTTCAATCCCGTTGTCATGCCGTGGCCGGATGTGCCTGTATCCCTTAAAACGGGCGTTATCACCGGGCTTGATCACACTCCGATGGTTTGCAATATCACCAAAAAATTTGAGGTCGCCAAGAATTACACTTATGTGAACTATGCTCAGGGCCTGTTTATATGGATCTTCAACAAAGCATGGTTTGACAAACTCCCTGCCGACCTTCAGAAGACTTTCAAGGAAGTTGTTCATGAGGTCTGTGCCAAAATCCGTGTGGAAACCAGGCAGCAGGAAACAGATCAGATCGAAAAGGCCAAAGAAGCCGGCATTAAGTTTTTCAGCCTTTCCGATGATGAAATGATGCTTCTGAAGAAACAGGGCGATGCTGCCCACAAGAAATACGCCCCGGAGATCAACAAACTCTATCCCGGAGATAAATATCAGCCCAAAGATTATCTCAGGGAAGTTCAGGATTTGATGGAATACAAACCATAAATTTGATGTTCGATGTTCGATGTTTGATGTTCGATGTTCGATGTT
>JAOZLU010000857.1 GCA_029934695.1 Desulfobacterales bacterium
TCAGTTGAAAGTCTCAGCGAATCCCCCGCCGCCGCTTATCTCATCGTTATGGTGCCTTAAAAAACGAGAAATAACCTTATCATGCCTGTCGTATTCAGATATAAAGGATACAGATTTTTCTTTTACTCGAATGAGGGAGACCCTCAGGAGCCTCTCCATATTCACATCCGGAAAGGAGAGTCCGTGGCAAAATTCTGGATACAGCCCCGGATAAGCATCGCCGAAGCCTACGGGATGAAATCCCCGGAACTTCGGAAACTGATGCGGGTGATCGAAAAAAACAGAGAACTGATTGAAAGGTTTTGGAATGAACACTTTGACCTTTAAGCCGCTGGCAGAGAAACTTTCCTTCGATGCGGACAACTTGTGGGTGGAAATGAGGGACGGACGGCATCTGGGTGTGCCGCTGGCTTATTTTCCCCGTCTTCTCGGTGCGGGACGGGGACAGCTGGAGAATTATGTCATCAGCGGCGGGGGAACCGGCCTTCACTGGGACGAACTGGACGAGGACATATCTGTGAAATCGCTTCTTCTGGGAATCGGAGACCGGACACTGTATGCTGACCGGCTCCGTAAAAAAGCATCGTGAGCAGCCGGAATTTGTCGAATTGCCCCGCCTGTCCCCCACCGTTGCCAAATAAAAATTCCGAGAAACCGACAAGATTTTGTAACCGGAAATGCGGAGCCGTGCATGAAACTGTTTAAAATAAATGGCATAACCCCCAGTTGCTCGTGTCAAGTTAAATCCGGATCGTTGGGAGCGGGCGTAAGCCCGTGAAATTCGGTAATGTTACCCGGCGGGTGATCATTGTATAACAGCATAAGGCACTTTGTGAGAAGCTTCCCGGATACTTCCAATATTTCGGAGTGCGAAGCAATTACAGGGTGCTGGAAACTGTTCGCAATCATGCGGTGAAGGCGTGGCGGTTCTGGCTGAGTCGCCGGAGTCACAAGGGCGGACTGAGCTGGGAGAAGTATGAGAAAATAATCTCGGACTTTCCGTTACCTCTGCCCAGAATAATCCATAACATCATGAAGAGTCTGCGGGGCAGCAAAAGTTATGCGTCAGACGGGGTCGTGCCTGTCTGGTTACTGAGTGGGTCAAAACTCTCAGTACCGAGGAACCGGATGAGGGAAATCTTCACGTCCGGATCTGTGGGGAGGACGTCGGGTAACCGATGCCTTTACCCGGAAGCGGACGGCGGGGGCGGGTTCTCGGTCGGAGTTGTTCGGTAAAGCCCCCGCCGCCGCTTATTTCAGGCGTTAGGCTTTTTAATAACGAAAGGAGAGGGTTGTGCCGCAAGATGGAAGAGGTAACACATATTTCGATGTTGAAAACATTCGTATAACATGTGTCCCTGAAACATTTGACGGGAATCCCGGTTTGAGAATACAAGCATACAAAGGTCAGGGTAATGCTTTGTTTCCCGGTGCAGAAATACCCATACCTGACAAAAGTACGGCATTTGATTTGCTCAAGACTATTTCTAAGGCTCTTGAAGCTAACGGTTTGTGAAAGATGTTGCGATACGGGCAATTTTAACTTGGGATGCCCCGAATGCGGACATCAAATGATAGCTGAATATTGAAAAAGCCTAACCCTCAGTTGCATCGGCAATGAAACGCATCGCCTAATAAACCCCGTCCGCCGCTGAACTGAAGCGTTAGGCATTTTTAAAGATAAAGAAATTCATCGGAGGATGATTTATGTTACTTGCACGGATTGAAAAAATCGGAGATTCGGCAGCTCTGTTTCTGACAGATGAGATGCTGAAACTTCTGAACATAGGTTTCGGCGATGAAGTGGAAGTGGAAGTGTCAGCCGATACAGACCGAAGCCTTGTCATCCGATCCCTGAACGAATCGGAACGGAAGTGTCTGATTGAAAAGGCGACCGGCAATGTCCTCAGACGACGTGAAAGTGTTTACAGAAGACTCGCCGAAGGTGTGTCGGAAGGACAATAATATGATTTTCCTGCGCAAATACGAACTGCTTGAAATCCATAAGACACTGATTGATGAATTCGGCGGAACTCACGGTCTGCGGGATGATGCCGCGCTTGAATCGGCAATGGCCGCCGCTGAAAACCGTGCTTATTATGAAGAAGCGGATATTTCGCTATGTGCTGCGACATATGCTTATCATATCACTCAGGCACACGCATTTATTGACGGCAACAAACGTATCGCTGCAGCGGCTTCGGAAATATTTCTTGAAATAAACGGTGAAATTCTGAATGCTCCGAATGATGCCATATATGAACTGTTTATGAGTATTGCCGCAGGAGAGAAATCAAGAGACGAGGTCGAAAAAATATTTTCCGAATGGCTGTCATAAATTTTGTGTAAACACTATAAATACTCGACAATAATAAAAAATGCCTAACCCGGCGATGAAGCGG
>JAOZLU010000858.1 GCA_029934695.1 Desulfobacterales bacterium
AGTATATGATATCTCCGTGCCGTCGGGGTCTGTCACTTTTCTCAGGCGGTTCAGGACATCGTAATCATACTGTGTGACGCCCCGTGCGTCCGTGACCGTCTTCCGCCGCCCGTTGTCGGTGTATGAGAACGACACCTCGGAACCGTCGGGATACGCCTTCTTTGTCAGACGGTTGAAACCGTCATATTCATATTCAACCGTGTCGTCGTTGAAATCGGTCTTCTCCGTGACATTCCCGTTCGGATCATGCACGAAGCTTTCCGACATGCCGAGAGGCAGCATCCGCTCTGTCACTCTTCCGAGGCTGTCGTGTTCCCATTCTGTGATGTTGGCATTCGGATCGGTCTGAAACCGCCTGTTTCCGACCTCGTCATATCCGTGGGATGTTCTGAGTTCCTGACCTTCGGAAACCTGAATCACGTCTTTCAGACGACCTGCGGCGTCGTACTCGTATCTCGTGACCTTTCCGCCCTGATCAGTGCCCGAGGCTTTCTGACCGCAGCATTCGCTGTATTCGGTCTCCGTGAAACTTCCGTCAGAGTAAACCGTCCTCACACGCCGGTTCAGCACATCGTACTCAAAATTCACGGTGCGGCCTTCGGCATCGGTCATGCTGACCTGATTGCCGGCCGCATCGTAACCGAACTTCGTGACATTGCCGAGGGCATCCGTCACCTCAGTCCTTTTGCCGGCCGCATCATGAATGAACATCGTCCGGTTCCGGTTCTCATCCCCGGTGAATACGACTCTTCCGGCGGCATCGTACTCCGTAAGAGTGTAAGCAGTGTCCGGGTAAGTCGTCCTCACGAGACGGTTCAGTTCGTCATATTCATACGCCGTTGTCCGGTTCGCACGGTCCGTGAAGGTCAGCCTGTTCCCCTCGCCGTCATAAGTGAAGGTTTCGGTCGTGCTGTCCGGGTAAGTGATCTTTTTCGCATTCCCCGCACCGTCATACTCGTAAACAGTGCTGTTGCCCAGTTTGTCCGTGACAACGGACTGTTTCCCGGTGACCTGATCGTATTCCGTGAGCGTGAAAAACTCATCCGCATCAGCGGCCCTGACCACACGGCTGAGAGCGTCATACCTGTTCTCCGTGGTCATGGTGACGACCGAACCATCCCCCGCAGTCCGGGTGACGGTCACCGTTCTCTCATTTCCGTCCCTGTCATAAGTGCGGGTTGTCACGGCACCGGACGGGCCGGTCTCCCGGATCAGGTTTCCGTCATCGTCGTAATCATAATATGTTGTCTTCTCCGATCCTTCCGAGACAGACTTCAGGCTGCCGTGCGAATCATAAGTGTAATCCGTCTCCTTTCCGGACGCATCTGTGGTTTTTTCAAAATTTCCCTTATCGTCATAAGCGTTCTCCGTCATGTTTCCGAGAGGATCGGCCACGGTCAGGGCATGATTCCGCTCATCATAAGTGTAAGACGTGGTGTTCCCCAGCGGATCCGTCTCCGTGAGCATGTTCCCGTTCCCGTCATACGTCCACGCAGTGGTATGTCCGAGCGGGTCCGTCTCCGAGAGCTTGTTCCCGTCATCGTCATAGGTCCACAGCGTGACATTGCCGAGCGGATCCTCCTTGCGGGTGACATTCCCCTCGCCGTCATATTCGTACTTCGTGACATGCCCCCGCCGGTCCGTGACGTTCTGCTTATGATTCGGAAGGTCGAACCCGTAGATGATCCGCTTCCCCCCGGCATCCTTCATGCCGGTCATGCGGCCTCTGGCATCATACTCAAAGGTTCCGAGAACCGTTCCGTCCGGAGCCTTTATCTCCTTTATCACAGGTCTGTCGGCAATCCCGTTTTCATAAGCGTAATTCGAGAGCATCTGCCCGAACCCGGACTCTCCTCCGGGCTGTCTCACCTGCGTGAGCATCCCGTTCTCATCATAGACATACTCAGTCTTCCGGCCATAAGAGTCCGTGACCGTCTTAATCCTGCCGGAGGTGTCCCGCTCAAACCCGATGCCCGCACCCGAGGAGTGGGTGATTCCGTTCTTTCCGTAAGTCACGGTGTTCCCGCCCGCATCGGTCATGCTCTCAATGCCGTTTTCCGTGCTGATCACATACACAGTGCCGTCGGGACGGGTGTATTCGAACCGGGCCGGGCTGTAAACATCGCCGTCGGGAGTCGTCAGAAGACCGTTGCCGTATCTGACCTCACTGCCCACGCCGAGGGCCTTCAGGGTTCCCTGTGTCCCGTCAGTCGGGCTGAAACGGACCCTCGTGTCCACCATCTCAAAGGGATATATCGTGCTCGAATCCGGGCTGACCTCCGGCTCGAACCTCACCACGTCATCGTCGCTGAAGCGGATCACGATGAGATGACGCTGAGACGGGGCCAGCGTGTGGACCGGCATCCCCCATCTGCCCGCTCCGGCGTTCTGGA
>JAOZLU010000241.1:0-4842 GCA_029934695.1 Desulfobacterales bacterium
ACATCAAACATCAAACATCAAACATCAAACATCAAACATCAAACATCAAATGAAATTTATAGCAGATTTGCATGTCCATTCCAAATTTTCAAGGGCCACAGCAAAAAATCTTGATCTTGAGAATTTATATATTGCTGCCCAGCTAAAGGGGATAACGCTTGTGGGAACCGGCGATTTCACCCATCCCGGATGGTTCGCTGAAATACAGGAAAAACTGATTCCAGTTGAACCGGGCCTTTTCAGGCTCAAAGATGAGATTGCTGAAAAATGTGATGCCCAGGTTCCCGACTCATGCCGGGATAGGGTTCGTTTTATTTTACAATGTGAAATCAGCAATATATACAAAAAGAACGGAAAAACCCGGAAAAATCATCATGTCATTTTTATGCCGGATTTTGAGAAGGTGTCCCGCTTTAATTCAAAATTGGATGCCATCGGAAATATCAAATCCGACGGAAGGCCCATCCTCGGACTTGACGCAAAAGACCTCCTGAAAATTCTCCTCGAAACTTCGGACGAGTCTTTTTTGATTCCCGCGCATATCTGGACCCCGTGGTTTTCCGTTCTGGGGTCCAAGTCGGGGTTTGACTCGCTTGAGGAATGCTTTGAAGACCTTTTCCCGGAAATTTTTGCAGCGGAAACCGGCCTTTCCTCGGACCCGCCCATGAACTGGCGGATATCGGAACTTGACAGGATAACACTGGTCTCCAATTCAGATGCCCATTCTCCGGGCAATCTGGGGCGGAATGCCAATATTTTTGATACGGAACTCTCCTATCCCGGCATAAAATCCGCCTTAAAAACGGGCGATCCCGGTCAATGTCTGGGCACGATTGACATGTATCCTGAGGAAGGGAAATACCATTTTGACGGGCACCGCAAATGCAATATCTGCCTCCGGCCCGATGAAACCATGACAAAGAACGGACTCTGCCCGGTTTGCGGAAAGCCTCTGACCATCGGTGTTTTATACCGTGTTGAGGAACTTGCAGACAGACCCGAGGGCGGAAAACCGGAAAATACACTCCCCTTTTATCATATTATTCCGCTGGCGGAGATTTTGTCGGAGATTTTTAAGGTCGGCCCAAAAACGAAAAAAGTCGGCATCCATTACAAAGCCGCGCTTGAAACCCTTGGCCCGGAAATCCGCATTTTGCGAACATGCTCTCCGGATGCCATTGAAAAGGCCGGCATTCCATTGCTGGGTGAGGCTGTCAGACGAATGCGGGCCGGCAAGGTGCATATCTCCCCCGGATATGACGGAGAATACGGGAAAATAACGGTTTTTGATCCAACAGAAAAGGAGAAACTTCTGGGCCAGGAATCACTCTTTGTGATGCCTGCTTCCAAACCCGTTAAAAGGAAGAAAAAAACTGCGGCAGCCTCCAAAAAAAAACAACCTGTTCAAAAAGTAAAACGTCCAAACGTGCCGCACGAAAAACAAAGCGTGTTTGAGAAAAATAAAACTGATATATTGGGCGATCTTAATGAGGAACAGGGAGAGGCGGTTCAGCATGAGGGAAGTCCCCTGCTGATTATTGCCGGTCCCGGGGCCGGTAAGACACGGACTCTTACCTACAGAATCGCTTATATCGTAAAGCATAGAGATGTCCCGACCGAGAATATCCTTGCGATGACATTCACCAACAAAGCGGCTCAGGAAATGAGAGACCGGCTCAAATCCCTGATGGGCGATTCCCAAAGAATGCCGCTGGTCGCAACCTTCCACGCGTTATGTTTTCAAATCTTAAAGGAGCAGGGAAACACGGCATATTCGATCATTGACGAGGACGAACGGAAAATATTTGTCGCAGAGGCCGTGAGACAGGTTGTGAAAAAAGGAACACAGTTGCATTTAAAGCCGAATGCGCTGTCCGATATGATCAGTTCCGCCAAACAGCATATCCTGAACACTCAGGATAATCTTGAATCCATCGCTGAAGCATCAGACCTGCCTCTTTTCTCACTTGTCTATGAGATGTATCAGTCGCTGCTTTCCCAAGAATTACGATATGATTATGAGGACCTGATTCTGAACGTAGTCAGGCTTTTTGAATCAGATCATGAGATTCGTGAGGAATATCAGAACCGTTTCCGATATGTCTTTGTTGATGAATACCAGGATTTGAATGAGGGACAGTATCGCATTATAAAAGCGTTGGCTCCGGCCGATACAGAGCTTTGCGTGATCGGGGACCCGGATCAGTCCATTTACGGGTTTCGCGGGGCGGATGTCCGATATTTCCAACAGTTTGCTGAGGACTACCCGAAAAGCAGGGTGATCTGTCTGACAAAGAACTACCGCTCCGCGGAAACCATACTTGATGCCTCCCATCAGGTGATAAAAGATCACAGCATCAGTCCATCCGGTGCGCGTGTCTATTCAAATATCAAAGGGGTTGAAACCTTGTCTGTTTTTGAAGTTGCGACTGAAAAAGCCGAGGCGGTTGCGGTGGGCAAAGCCATTGAGAACATGGTCGGGGGAACAGGATTTCATTCCATTGATTTCGGCAAAACGAACGAAACCGGCATGAATACAGACCGGGCATTTTCGGATTTTGCCGTGCTGTACCGAAGCAATGCCCAGAGCAAAGTGATTTCAGATATTTTTGCCAATGCTGGCATTCCATATCAGATCGCCAACAGGGAACATGCATACAGCCGGAAAGGCATTGCAGAACTGATTTCTTTTCTCAGGATTATGGAAGATTTGGGAATTTTCAATGATTTTCAGAGAATTGTCAGTTTGACCGGTTCGGGCATCAGCAAAAAAACATTCGATACATTCAAAGACTGGGTTTATGAGAATCATTTCAGTTTGAAACAGGCTCTGTTGAATGTGAGACGGTTTCCTGTGCCGAATATGGACGCGGAAAGTCAGCGGAAGTTATGTGCGTTTGTCAGGCAGATTTCGGAATATAAGGAAAAGACAGCGGAAAACTCCCTTGCTGAAAAGCTGATGTTCCTTTTTGAAAACACAGGCATATCTCCGATGATAAGGGAAAACGCTGAAACAGCACAAGCCTTTGATGACCTTATTCGCACGGCAAAGGCATTCGGAGCCGGGGCGTATGATTTTTTGGAGATGCTTGCGTTTCAGACCGACCCGGATGTATATGATTTCAAGACTCAGAAAGTCACGCTGATGACGATTCATGCGGCCAAAGGGCTTGAATTTCCTGTTGTTTTCATCACAGGCTGTGAAAAGGATTATCTCCCTTTCAGAAGGTCGGGAGATGCAAAGGTTGATGTGGATGAGGAGAGGCGGCTTTTCTATGTCGCAATCACCCGCGCCAAAGACAGGGTGTTTCTCACTCATGCAAAAAAACGCATGATATTCGGAAAAATTGTGCAGCGGGAGATTTCCCCATTTGTGTCGGACATTAAACAGCGACTGCTGACACTTGAAAAATTTCAGTTTAAAAAAAGGAAAAAGGAGAAGCAGAAGCAGTTGGATTTGTTCGGCTGATTATGGGGATATGAGTATGAGAGATATCCCGCCTCAGTCTTCCAACGGCTTTCCGAGTTTTATCTCCATGTCGCGCTGACGTTTCTCCGAATCCACCTCCAGGCCCAAGCGTCCGAAGTCCAGAAGGGGGGTGACAAAATAGATGCCCTGGTGAGGTTTTCCTGTTTCGCGGCAGAGCGTTTCGAGATAGGCGACTGCCTCATTGAGAATTTCCTGATCTTCAATCACAGTGAACAATGTTTTGTTATGAAGCATCCCGCCGGTGTTGAGTGTGCGAAAGCCTGCGAAAATAGGAATATGCCGACTGATCAACTGGAGAGAATCCGTACTTTCTATAATTGTTGCGCCTGTAACGCCAATATCCAGCCAGCCGGTGATGAGATCATTAAAGATATCTTCGTTGTTGATAACAGCGATCAAAAGGTACATGTATGTCACCTGCTAATGGAAGGCCATTTTCTCTTCCAAATTTCTGATTTTTCCCCAAAGTTCTTTTGAATCCCCGGCCTGCCTTATTGCCTTCAGAACATCCGGATTTTTGCAAAGCCTTGAAACCCCGGCAAGCATTTGAAGGTGCAGGGCGGTATGTTTTTCCGGGATAATCAGGGCTATGACAATATCCACAGGCAAATTGTCCAGACTCTTAAACTCAAGAGGCACGGCCGGGCGGACCAGGAAAACAGAGGCATCCTTTGTTTCCCGGGTGATTGTGTGCGGAAAGCCAATGCCGTTGCCGATCCCCGTACTCATGGTTTGTTCCCGTTGATTCAAGCCTTTGAATATAGCGTCGGTGTCTGTTTCAATGCCATTCTTTGTACAGATGTCCGCCACAAACCGGAGAGCGGCTTTTTTGTCCGGAAGCGGCACATCCAAAAAAATGTTTTCAGTTCTGAGATTTTTCCAGATTTTCATAATCGTTACCACAAAAAATTGGTATTAAGAAGGAAATCCCGGCCTCCTTTTTATTTTAAGGACCAAGAGGATTTCTCCATCTGCTGAAGATGATTTTTGGTTTAATGGTCTCCAAATATTCTTTTTTTTTTAAAATTTTATATCACTCTCTGCATTCTGAAACAAGGAGTTTTTTTTAAAAATTGAACCTATCCGCAGACAGGGCTTTGATCTGAATTGCCACCGCCTAAAGGCGGAACTACAAACTGTAAACCCATAAATAAATTTGAATTGACTTTTCTTGTCAAAATTATTATTTTGTCAATTATCTTTGCCAGAGTTAAACAGTGGCCACACTTGGAAAACAGCTTGCCTGACAAAAAAAAACGGGAAATGGGCATCCCTGCAACCCTGTCCGAAACATTCATTGTCAGGGATCGGCAAACATTTCGGACGGGGTTGCAAACCCCGTCCGGCAAAAA
>JAOZLU010000241.1:4942-9431 GCA_029934695.1 Desulfobacterales bacterium
GGGTTGCAAACCCCGTCCGGCAAAAAGGGGGGTTGCAAACCCCGTCCGGCAAAAATTGTCAGGGATCGGCAAACATTTCGGACGGGGTTGCAAACCCCGTCCGGCAAAAAGGGGGGTTGCAAACCCCGTCCGGCAAAAAGGGGTTGCAAACCCCGTCCGGCAAAAAAAAACCCGTCCGGCAAAGTCCGGCAAAAAGTTTTATTTGGTATCGGATGTATATATGCGCTTTTCATCAATAATACATGTCTTGGGAATTTTGCTGATTGTCACCGGCATTTCAATGGTTTTTCCATTAATATGTTCCCAAATTTACAATGAAGGGGATCAGCTTCCAATCCTGATTTCCGCAGTCATCATACTTGCATTGGGACTGCCCTGCTGGTGGTTTTTCCGAAAAAATCACGAACTGGGCATAAAAGACAGCATTTTCATCACTGTGTTCGGATGGATTCTGGTATCTTCTCTTTCTGGGTTGCCTTTTATGATTCACGGATCCATTCCCTCTTTTACTGATGCATTTTTTGAAATGATGTCCGGTTATACAACCACAGGCGCAAGCATACTCACTGACATCGAATCAGTACCTCACGGGCTGCTGTTTTGGCGGAGTCAGACCCATCTGCTCGGGGGAATGGGATTTTTGACACTGACTGTCATATTTATGCCCCATGGAATGGGGGGACTTCGTATATTCAGGGCAGAGTCCTCTCCCGGGCAGGTGATGACCAAAGAAAAAATCAGACCCCGCAACAGGGACACCATGGTCTGGCTCTGGGCCATATATCTGGGGCTTAACCTTCTGGAAACCGTTCTGTTATGTCTCGGAGGAATGTCTCTTTTTGATTCTCTGTGTCATTCATTCGGAACAGTGTCAACTTCAGGTTATTCCACCATGAATGCCGGTATTGGATTTTATGACAATGCTTATTTTGACTGGGTGATTATTCTGTTTATGTTTCTGGGTGCTATGTCCTTTGTGCTTTTTTATCAGATATTGTTCAAAGGAGACTGGGAATCGTTGGCAGCAAATACTGAATTCAGATGGTATATAGGCTTTATGCTGTTTTTCTGCGGGACTGTCACATGGATTTTATGGAAAGAAGGTACTTACAGTTCCCTGACGGATTGCATCAGATATGCAACATTCCAGACAACGTCCCTTCTTACCACAACCGGATTCGCCACTGCCGATTATGAAAAATGGCCCCAGGCAGCGCAGATGTTTCTGTATGCGGTATGTTTTGTCGGGGGTTGCACCGGATCAACCAGCAGCGGGATCAAAGCAGTCCATTACGCCATTATCTGCAAATATATGTCCGTTTCCGTAAAAAAGCTCTTTTTTCAGCCCATGTCTGTTGTATCCATCCGGCTTAACCAGCGTCCTGTTGACTCCTCAATAGTGGATCTGGCCTTATGCCTTTTTATTATAAATATATTCATGGTACTTGCAGGAGGATGTTTCATGGTATTGGTGGATGACATGGACTATGTCACCGGCATGAGTTCCGTGATCGCCTCACTGATGAATATCGGCCCGGGATTCGGAACCATCGGCCCCTCGGAAAACTATGCCCATATTTCCGAAGTGGGGAAATGGTTTCTGGCCTGGAATATGCTGGTTGGCAGGCTGGAAATGTTTTCAGCGCTGGTCATATTTTATCCGTCGTTCTGGAAGAAATGAAATTCAACTCGTTTTCAGGCTCCGCATTAGGACCCGTTTCAGAAGGCCTCCTGCGGAAACCTCGGAGGTCTTTTCATCCTATTTTATCAGAGTGGAAGACCGGCTCATATACGACCTAAGATGAAACCGATGTTTATGTGATGGAACTGAAATAACCCGGGTACAAGCGGTTTTCCTTTCACTCTCCGGAAAACAGGCCGGTATGTGGCTGGATCTGCATCATAATTTTCTTAGCGTAAAAATATATCTCTAAGAAACTGATTTTTTTTAAAAAAACTGCTTTCCAAAATCAGGACGGAGATCATTTTCATGTTTATTATCCGATTCACCTTGCCTTAATACAATAAATATAATATATCTGCATAATATTTATTACATCCTTCATAATCAGTATGAAAGTGGTTTGCGCTTTTGTGTGATCTGCCGAATGAAGTTGAAGGCCTGTCTGTCCTGACAGTCAGAAATTAGAAACAGAACCCAGAAACGGAACATACATTTGATGCAGACAATAAAAAGGAAAAATGTGGATCAGCTCCGCATCGGAGAGAAAGACATCATACTTGTGGGAACCGCTCATGTGTCAAAAGAAAGTGTGCAGCTTGTGACCACTGTGATTGAGGAAGAAAAGCCGGACACAGTCTGTGTTGAACTGTGTGAGTCCAGATATCAGGCTGTCCGCCAGAAAGATCGGTGGAAGGATATGGACATTATCAAGGTCATCAGGGAGAAAAAATCATCCCTTCTCCTTTCAAATCTCCTCTTGGCGTCATTTCAGAAAAAAATTGCTGAAAAGCTGGATGTGACCCCCGGTGAAGAAATGATAAAGGCCATTGAAATCGGGGAAGCTGAAGGTGCTGAAATTCATCTTGCCGACCGTGATATCCGGGTTACCCTGTCAAGGACGTGGCGCATCATGGGATTGTGGAACAAGCTCAGAATTTCGTTTCAGATGCTTTTGTCTGTTGCGGGGGGAATGGATGAAATAAACGAGGAAGACATTGAAAAGATGAAGCATGAGGATATGCTTGAGATGCTTCTTTCGGATATGGGGAAATCTTTTCCCGCATTAAAGCATGTGCTGATTGACGAGCGGGACCGATACCTTTCCCACAAAATCAGGACAGCGCCCGGCAGTAAAATTGTGGCGATTGTTGGCGCAGGGCATGTGCCTGGCATAAAAAAATACTGGGACACTGTCATTGATATGGAGGCCCTTGAAACAATTCCGCCAAAAGGGAAATTTTCCGGACTTTTGAAATGGCTGATTCCTTTGGCCATATTGCTGCTTTTTGTTGTCGGCTTTTCCCAGGGCGGGGCTGAGGCAGGGAAGGATATGGTGCTGTACTGGATACTGGCAAACGGTATTCTGGCAGGTATCGGAGCCATCATCGCTCTGGCGCATCCCGTCACCATTCTGTCTTCGATTCTGGCAGCACCTTTGACATCCTTGAATCCCATGATTGCCGCGGGATGGGTTTCCGGTCTGGTGGAAGCTTTTCTGAGAAAGCCCAAGGTCAGGGATTTTGAAAACCTTCCAGAAGACATGGGCTCCGTAAAGGGATTTTGGAAAAACAAGGTTACACGGATTCTTTTGGTGGTGGTATTCACAAATATGGGCAGCGCCATCGGCACTTATGTTGCGATTCCGCTGATGTTGAAGGTTCTCAGCTAGGGGTTGCAAACCCATATGCATCAGGCTGAGACTGCCGGACGGGGTTTGCAAACCCATATGCATCAGACTGAGACTGCCGGACGGGGTTGCAAACCCCGTCCGGCAAGAGTCCGAAATCCGGCGGGGGAGGCAGGCTAGGGTCAGGATAATTTCCCTTATGCTGATGGTTAACCAGTCAACAAAAAATTAAGAGAGGAAAATAATATGCCGGAAATAGAGGAATGCATCAGAGAGGCTGTCGGAACCGTCCGGAATTTCGTAAAAGAAATCACTGGCGAGGAGGCCACGCCGGAAGAAATCGCCAAGGCTTTGACCCGATATTTTGTTCTCAAGGAAATTGGCGATCATATCATGCTCGAACGTAAGAACCGGGATTTAAAGGAATAAGGAAACTTCAAATAAATAATATATCCGATTCAAAAATGTAGGGTGGATTCCGCTTCACCCTCTCTTATATAATAGATAAGAGGGGACGAATTTACGAGTGCTACATTTCAGATAAATCCACATTTTTATCTGCCAGTTTCGCAAGCATCCGGGTTTTATATGCAGATTCAATAATAACCAGTTTCGCCAGTCTTATACGACGGGGTGAGGATGAAGCCATGAGAATGTCCAATCCTTCTGTCACGCGTCCGGCTGAAAAAAATCTTGTTCTGTAATATCGCCGGTTAATATTGCTGATCATTACCCCTTTGGAGCGACTTACATGGGCGAACTTATTGTCCTTCAGATAGATGCCGATATGTGAAATTATGTCCCCTTTCATTTTAAAAGAAAGAATATCCCCTTCCTGTAATGCCTGCTTTTTGACAGGAACCAGATTATTATAGAAGATGCTCCTTGAAGTGCGATTTAATACGATACCGTAAACATCTTCATAAACCAGCTTGACAAAACAGGAGCAGTCCACCCCATTTATTGAACACCCTCCCCATTTGAAAGGCGCACCCATCCAGTTATCTATCGCCATAATCAGTTTTTTATTCTCTGTACCGTCAAGACATACACCCAATTTTTTTGAATATGTTGAATAAAATTGCAGATCAGCGGAATTGTCTGAAGTCCTGACAGGCACATCTTGGATGTTTGATGTTTGATGTTTGATGTTTGATGTTTGATGTTTGATGTTTGAT
>JAOZLU010000859.1 GCA_029934695.1 Desulfobacterales bacterium
AACATCCAGCATCAAACATCAAACATCCAGCATCAAACATCAAACATCCAGCATCCAGCATCAAACATCCAGCATCCAATCACCATCGGCATTGCCTCCATGCATCTTTACAACCTGCATCAGCAGACCATCGGAAAGTTAAACCGGGGCATTGTCCAAAATCTGTCGAGAGAGAAATTCCGTGTGAAACTCTTCCGGTTTCCAGGAGGAGAAAACAGCCTGATAAAATCTGTCAGTGAGAGCGCAGATGAGATTGTTGACTTGCCGACCGAGTTAAAGCCGGCCCGGGAGATCATTGCCAAACATGCGTTGGATGTTTTATTCTATCCTGATATTGGCATGGATTCCCTGACCTACTTTCTCGCATTTTCACGTCTCGCTCCGGTTCAGTGCGTGACATGGGGACATCCGGTGACCACCGGCATCCCCAATATGGATTATTTTATATCGTCCGAACACCTGGAGCCGCCCGGTGCAAAAGGCCATTATTCGGAACGTCTGGTTCTCCTGAAACGCATGCCTGTTTACTATTATCGCCCTGAAACACCTGAAACGGCTCCGTCGCGGGAAAAATTCGGTTTTCCCGAAGATTGCAATCTGTATGTGTGTCCCCAGGCACCGTTTAAATTTCATCCTGATTTTGATCTTGCATTGGGTAATATTTTGCGCCGTGACCCCCGCGGCGTGCTGGTGCTGATTGAGGGGCAGACCTTTGAGCATTGGGGAAAACTGCTGCTGAACCGCTTCAGGAAGACATTCCCTGATGCGATTGACCGGGTACGGTTTCTCAAAGCCATGCCCACGAAAGATTTTTTATGTCTCCTGATGGTCGCGGACGCGCTTCTTGAACCGCCCTATTTCGGCGGAGGGAATACAACTTACGAATCCTTTGCATGCGGTGTGCCGATTGTCACCTGGCCCGGGCCGTTTATGCGCGGAAGGGTGACGCTGGGATGCTACAGACAAATGGGGGTTGCGGACTGCGTGGCCGGTGATGCTCAATCCTATACAGATATTGCATTCAGGCTTGCAAATGATAAAATTTGGAGAGATGAGGTCAAAGGCAAAATAAGGGCAAATGCTCACGCTATATTTGAGGATATGGAAGCGATACATGAACTGGAGCGGTTTTTTGAAGGGGCTGTGCGCCTGGGATAAGGACTGGGGATTGGCTGAGGCAGAAGTCTCCGACATTGAATGTGTAGAGAGCACGTTTCCGCTCCGAAGCGTATTCAAGCTGCTCATCATCGCCACGTCCGGTCATTTCCTCCTCAAGCACTGTGGCGATGTCAATTCCCCTTGCCCGAAGCCCCTTCACGAGTATGCCTGCCATCGCATCTTCGTCAATATACAGCTGAATTCGCATAACACATATCTCCGCTCCGCATGTACTGCCGCTCAAGAATCTCCGCCTCTTTTTCTTCGGAGGCAAGATCGCTTTCGATATCTTCTCTGTTTATGTGGTAATAAGCCAGTGCTGTGTAAACCTGTGCCGGTGTCAGATGCGGATACAGTTCGGTAATTTCCTCAGGATTATAACCCTGCCTGTACCAGAGGGCGATCTGAGCAACAGTTATGCGTGATCCCTCTATTCGCAGACGTCCCCCACACACATTCGGTGATCGGACTATAAATGTGCTGATTTCTTTATACATAAAGTCTTTCCTGTCAAATTTTCGGCATAATGCCTGATATAATCAATGGCGGATTGATTGAGACATCCAAATGGGAACCCGCCATCCGCTTCCGGACAGATGCGCCTGTTACCGGACGCACCCCGCAGATCCGGACGTGAGGATTTCCCTCATCCGGTTCCCGAAACCATAAGAATCAGTGAGTATTTGGATATGGTCAACGCTGTCCGCCTGAAATCACAGCCACAAAGACTAGGACAAATCCCGTCTCTTAAACGGCCGATCAGTGTACCCAGTCAGTGTGAGTCTCCTCAAGAGACTTCCAGAAATCATCGTGTTTAATATTTTGACACGTATGTCTGCATCATTTACGGACAGCCTCTCCTTTCAATTCTTCACCTTTTTATTAATTTCGTTCCTGAATGACTGTTTCAAGCACATGGTTTTGACATTATTCAATTATCTGACGTAACATTGTAACCGAGGCTGACAAGGCACTCACGGCAGTCTGCTGCCACTGTGGTGTTATCTTCAACGATCATAATTTTTGCAGGTTCCATTATTTTCCCTTTCATCATTTCCTTTTAAGTACCTGACCAATAATTTTGAAGAGGTAACACTCTGAAAATTCAGAATTAAACCCCATAAAAATGTTACAAAACTTTTGCACAGGTACTTATATTTGATGGCAAACAGCGTTAGGAACTCGGAAAAAACGCATTATCCCGCCTGTGCGGGATGCAAAAAACCGC
>JAOZLU010000242.1 GCA_029934695.1 Desulfobacterales bacterium
GATGGATGCTGTCCGGCTATGTTATATTGCTTTTGGTTTGAAAAATATTGGTAATACCAATTTTAAAATTCGGGCCAGACGATTTTTGCAGATCGTTTGGAACAATTTGCAAAATTGTTCTGCAGACCGAAAATGTAGAACGATTTTGTAAATCGTTTGGAACAATTTGCAAAATTGTTCTGCAGACCGGAAAAAGTGTAAACTATTATAAGGTATATTCCTGCGCCTTTGTGAGATATAAAATCATGGAAAATTTTTTGCTCAGGTACTTAAAATTTTCTGGCACAAGATTCATAAATTCGTTCCCTTCTGTTCCTGCCAAATCAGGTGACTCAGATTTGGCAATACGAGCCGAGCAGAGATTTGCTGTACGGGTACTCGACAAGGAGATATTATGATCACTCAGACATTAATAAAGGAATTTCAAAACAAGGTGGGCCGTGAAAATGTTTTCACTGACAAAGCCGACCTGCTCACATATTCTTATGACGCGGCGGTTTTGGAGCCGGTGATACCCGCGCTTGCCCTGCGCCCCTCTGACAGCGAGGCCCTGGGACAGGTGGTGCGGTTGTGCAATGAAAACCGTCTGCCACTTACCGTGCGCGGTGCGGGAACCAATCTGAGCGGAGGAACTATTCCCATATCCGAGGGAGTGGTTGTCCTGACGAATGCGCTGAACAAGATACTGGAGATCAACGAAGCAGA
Source organism: Desulfobacterales bacterium (assembly GCA_029934695.1). Taxonomy (GTDB): domain Bacteria; phylum Desulfobacterota; class Desulfobacteria; order Desulfobacterales; family 4be13; genus JAOZLU01. The sequence goes on from JAOZLU010000242.1 coordinate 706, forward strand.
CATGTATGCCGTTGTCCAGCCCGGGGTGGTGACAGCGGAACTGGCTGCGGCTGCTGAGGCAAAGGGCCTTTTTTATCCGCCTGATCCCGGAAGTCAGGCCGTTTCCACCCTCGGAGGGAATGTTGCAGAAAATGCGGGGGGGTTGAGAGGTCTGAAATACGGCGTGACCCGGGATTATGTCATGGGCATCCAGTTTTTCGACGTGAACGGAGATATTGTAAAGACTGGTTCCCGCACGGTGAAATGCGCTACCGGTTACAATCTTACCGGGCTGATGGTGGGATCAGAGGGAACCCTCGGGGTATTTAATGAAATCACGCTCAAGCTGATTCCGCTGCCAGCAGCCCAAAAGGCAATGGTCGCGGTATTTGACAAAATGGAGAACGCATCCGAGACAGTGGCCGCAATCATCGCCAGTCGAATTGTTCCGGCAACCCTGGAGTTTATGGACAATTTCACCATCCGCGCGGTGGAAGATTACAGCAAAGTGGGACTCCCCACAGACGCGGCTGCGCTGCTGCTGATTGAAATGGACGGCCATCCAGCGCAAGTGGAAGAAGATGCAGACAGGGTGGAATTGCTGTGCCATAAGATGGGTGCGACATCTGTCCGTGTGGCAAAAGACGCTTCGGAAAGGGACAGTGTATGGGCAGCCCGGCGCAGTGCCCTTTCCGCACTGGCAAAATTGAAGCCCACGCTGGTTCTGGAAGATGCAACCGTCCCGAGAAGTAAAATCCCTGACATGGTGCAGGCCATGCAGGATATAGCGAAACAGTATGATCTTTCCATCGGCACCTTTGGGCACGCGGGGGACGGCAATCTTCATCCCACCATCCTCACAGATCGCCGGGACAAAGAGGAATGGAAACGGGTGGAATCCGCGATTGAAGCCATCTTTGACAAAGCACTCGGACTGGGAGGAACCCTGTCCGGGGAACACGGAACCGGCATTGCCAAATCCTGCTTCCTGGAAAAAGAGACCACCGCGGCAACCATTGTTTATTCAAAACGGGTCAAAGAAGCTCTGGACCCCAACAATATTCTGAATCCGGGAAAAATTATTGGCTGATTGTGAATTATGAATTATCACTGATTATAACGGATTCAGGGGAGCGTACAACCCGCTGAAATTGCTGAGTCGGATATCGGCAGTTCTGTCCGGGCTGTCGGCACGGAAGCCGGCCATAAATTTTTTCCGCACCCGCCTCTGTCTTCTTTGTGCCTTTGTGTATCTGTGTGAGATATCGGCGTGTGACATGCTGAAATTGCAGCCTCCCCCGCATCCGTTATAATCAGAATTATCAATATATAGGAAAAAACAATGTCGAGCATGAAAACGCTTACAAAGCTGATGAGGGAGCTGGAAGATCAACTGGTGGTCTGTATGCGGTGCGGAATGTGCCAGGCTGCATGCCCGCTTTTTGCGGAAACAGGGCGCGAGTCTGATGTGGCGCGTGGGAAGCTGGCCCTTTTGGATGGGCTGATGCAGGAAATGTTCAAAAATCCCAAGGGGGTGAATGAGCGTCTGAACAAATGCCTCCTGTGCGGGTCCTGCGCGGCCAACTGTCCCAGCGGCGTGAATGTTCTGGAAATTTTTATCAAAGCCAGAGCGATTCTTGCCGGTTATATGGGACTTCCTCCTTCGAAAAGAGTTGTCCTGAGAGGAATGCTGGCTCATCCGGATATCTTTGACCAACTCGCTGAATGGGGGGCCAGGTTTCAAAAATTCTTTACCAAACCGGTGAATGCCGTGATTGGCACATCCTGCGCCCGGGCAGTGTCTCCGCTGATCGGAAACCGGCATTTCAGACTCCTTGCAGAGCAGCCCTTTCATCGGATGATCCCTTTGCTGAACACGCCCCCGGGAAGTTCCGGTATCCGGGTGGCCTTTTATGTGGGATGTCTCATGGACAAAATTTTTCCTCATGTTGCCCAGGCGGTGGTTGATGTGCTGAAGTATCATGAAGTGGGGATATTTATGCCGGAAGATCAGGGATGCTGCGGCATTCCTGCCATTTCTTCCGGAGACACCAAAACATTCAACCAGCTTGTCCGCCACAATCTGGAAAAATTTGACGCGGAGGATTTTGATTTCCTGGTGACATCCTGCGCCACCTGCACCTCCACCATAAAAAAAGTCTGGCCCATGATGATCCGGAAGGATTCCGGGGATATCAGGGACAAAGTGGAAACACTTGCTGAGAAGACTTTGGACATCAGCCAGTTTCTGGTGTCGAAAATCCCGTCTTTCGGAAACGTGAAATCTCAGGCATCGGATCATGAAACCATCTCTGTGACGTACCATGATCCCTGTCATCTCAGGAAATCTCTGGGTGTATTTGCCGAACCGAGGGCCGTGATTCATGCAAATTCTGCATATCAGTTTAAGGAAATGCCCGAACCTGACAGATGTTGCGGGCTCGGAGGAAGTTTTAATTTACAGTATTACGACCTCTCATCTGATATTGGAAAACGGAAACGTGACAATATTGCCTCCACCGGATGCTCGGTGGTGACCGCTGGCTGTCCTGCCTGCATGATCCAGATATCCGACATGCTTTCAAAGGCAGGGGACAGTGTTGCGGTGAAACATCCTATAGAACTTTATGCGGAGCAATTGAAACGCTTATGAAACTTCAGTTCAAGCCTATCAAACCCAGACGGATTTCCGATCAGGTATTTGACCAGATCAGGGAACTCATTTTCAGGAGAGAACTGAAGCCCGGGGACAGACTTATGCCCGAACGGGAGCTGTCCGTCGCACTGGATGTCAGCCGCACAACTGTGAGAAACGCCATCAGCAAACTGGTGGCCGTGGGGCTTCTTGAAAACAGGCAGGGACAGGGAACCTTTGTCCGGACACCTGACCCTGACAGAGATAATTTTCTGGCCGCGGCCATGCGGGCCCAGGATGCGACGTTGGAGGATCTCATGGAAGTCCGAATGGCCCTGGAATGCAACGCGGCTGCTTTGGCCGCGGAGAGAGCCGTTGATGAGGATATTCGTTTCCTGGAAAAAAGTCTGAGGGAAATGGAAGCGGAAGTAAAATCAGGCCAGTTGGGAACGGAAGGCGATGTCTCATTTCACATAGCGGTCTCTTATGCGACAAAAAACCCGGTTCAGATTCATATTATGAGAAGCTTCTATGATTTTCTCTTTCACGGCATCCGGGAAAACCTCGCCCATCTTTATGAAAAGCCCGAACAGATTGAAAAAATCCGGGAGCAGCATGAGGCTGTTCTGGATGCCATAAAAAAGCGTGATCCGGATCAGGCTTATGATGCCATGAAAATTCATATCATGTATGTTCTGGATTTCTTTAAGAAACAGGGGGAATATATTCAGTAAGCTCCTTCCCCTCATCCCAGGGTTCACGGATATTCAGTGTAACTTCTTCATGCCTTTTTGTGCGCCTCTTCGGAGCCTGCTGTGCCTTCAGTATTAATTCCAGGCTCTCCTTTTTTATCTGCGATTCATCCACCTTACGGGCAAGCCCGGCTTCGTCAAAAGCACCTCCGAAGGCTTCAAGCGAGGCATATTTCAGAGACGGATGGTAGCTTTCCTCCACAGATTCTCCCAGTTCGCTTTCAGTCAGATAGTGGCCCCCGGCCTTCCTTCTTTTGTTTGTCTTTTCAATCTGACGCAATGAATTATGTATGGAGGCTTCCCATGATCGGGTCGTCCTTTTTTCCGCATGTCGTTTGATGAGATGGATAAGCAGAGCATCCACAAAGCTTTCAATCTTGTTGATTTTGTCCTCTCTGCTCATTTCCTCCATTTCCCCCAGAAGAACCAGTGCATCCGCATAACGGCCTCCCTCAATATAAGTTCTCAGTTCAAACAATTCTTCCATTTTACCTTATCCTTAACCTGAATTTTGAGGATTTCATAAATCCCGGTTTCTTTTCAAGATCATTCATATCCGTTTTACGGGGGGATGTTCCTCCGCCCATGCGAGGCTGTCCGACACATCGGGACGATCTACAGACAAGCCTGCATTCATCTTTAATATTTGTCAATAACATAATCGGAGCATCGGCTGCAAGAGGAATTTCCGTCATCGCCGAATCATCAGGGCTGACCAATGCCGTGATCCTGCAAAAATTTTGCAGCAACTGAACCGGAGACACGAAAGGACTGATGATGTTACTTTGGCAGGGTTCGGTTTAAACTCGTTCCCGGGCTTCCGCCTGGGAACGCATTTTTTGAGGCTCCGCCTCACACCTGATGGCCGTGGCCTGGAATTCAGAAAGAACTTTCAAAGCTTGCCGGAATTCCTCAGGGTCATATCTCCGAGATGGAAAACGGTAAAAGACCCATTGGAAAGGCCATCGCCAAAAAACTGGGGAAGGCCTTGAATATAAGCTACAAGGTCTTTTTGTAATTCTGAATCCTGTCATATTCCAAACTGCTAAAGGGAAAACGGATAAGAAAGGGAAAAACTCGTTACGATTTTTTTGAAGCTCCCCTCTCATATATCACCAAGCGATGATTCCCTGTCCAACATTGCAGCCGCACAGTCCCGAACCTCCTCTTCTGACAATTCTGTTCCGATATTCAGCCTTTGGAAAAGCTCATATTTGACAAAGGGATCACTCTCTTTTCTTAGGATTTCAACGCGGATACGCGCTCTTCTGAGTTCAAACTGATTTACCCTTCCGATGCCGTTGTCTTCATGCTCTGATGTTGAATTCCAGTATTTTCCCGCAAGGCTTGGAAGAAACTTGGTGCCTTCCAAAGCTGTCGGTGAGGCAGTCCCCCCTTCTGCCAGACGAAGAATGCCGGCAAACTCAAAGATTGTGGAAAGACGCTGAAGTCCGTCAATCAGCTCCCAGATTCCCTCTTCATTCTGAAATACGAAAATCGGGGGAATCGGGATTCCGAGCAATAAGGATTTGATAAATTTCGTTTTCTGTCCTTCCTTCCATCTGAAAAGGCGTTGAAAATCAGGGCCAATTATTATTTCTTCCTCTTTATACAGACTTATGATCTCACCCACAGACATATCATAACCATCAGATACAATCTCTTTTTTTGCTTTTTTGATTTCATCCTGCAAGGCCATCTTATTTTTCCCATTATTTCTGATTGGTTATTCAACTCTGCCACTCTGCTTATTTTTTGAACATACCTGAAAAGAACAGGATGTCAATAGGGCCTAAGATTTTTATTGACAATATTCTATTATGGTATATCAATAAAAGCATAAAAGAGGGAAATGCAGACGCATCAGGCTCTTAACCCGGTGCTGTGAAAGTTCCAATTTAAAGATAAAGTAAGCAGGTAATTCGTTTGATATTAAACGCTTGCCACGCAAACATACCACCCATAAGCAGTTAAGGATGCTGAAATTTATGTTTGAAAAAGAAACAAGAAAATTAGTTGACACTATAAAAACGATGAAGCGTAACGGAGCTTTTAAAACCTACATTGATTACATACGCTTCCCATATTATCGTAATTTGGAGAAAAATACAAAAATTAATTTTGATTTTCCTTTGACTGTATTCATTGGAAAAAATGGGAGTGGAAAAAGCTCGACATTACAAGCCGTATTCGGAGCACCGGCAGATAAGAGCGTCGGCAACTTCTGGTTTTCAACGGAACTTGACCCTATTCAGGAATCCGAATCTGATGAAAGACATTGCTTTATATACGGTTATAAAATTCAGAATGAAATATTAGAAGTTTTAAAAACACGTATAAAAAAGGCAAAAAAACCCGATTACTGGGAACCAAGCAGACCTATAAAAAAATATGGCATGAAATTGATGGGAGGCGAAAGAAATTCTGCCATAAACATGGATGTTTTATATTTAGATTTCAGGTCCATCTTGTCTGCTTTTGATAAATATTTTTATTTTGGTGATACTAAAAGGTTGAAATCAAAAACAAAACAGGACTATTTACGCTCAAAATCAAAACATTTAAAAAATGTTATTAATAACCATAAAATATATAAAAACCGAGGAGTTGACCAAAACAGAGATTCTGTAATAATTTCCGGTGAAGAACTAAATGTTGTAGGCAGAATCCTTGATAAAAACTATGTGTCAGCCCAAATTATAGAACATAAGCTATTTGACTCTTGGGGATTTTCGGTAATATTTGAAACCGAAAAATTAACCTATTCGGAAGCATTTGCAGGAAGCGGAGAAACGGCAATATTTAAGCTGGTACATGAAGTTCAACATTCAGAACCGGGTACGCTGGTTCTGCTTGATGAACCGGAAGTTTCTTTACATCCGGGCGCTCAGTACAGGCTTAAATTGTACTTGTTGGAAAAGATAAAAGAAAAAAGATTACAGGTGATAATTTCAACTCATTCGCCGTTTTTTTCAGAATTTTTACCACAAAGCGCAATAAAAGTGTTTTTGGAATCGCCAAATGAAAAAATTCGTGTCAGCGATCACCTTACTTACAAAGAAGCTTTTTTAAGTATCGGACATGATATTGAAAAGGTTACAATAATCGTTGAAGACAGGCTTGCCAAAAGATTGATGGGAAAAATTCTGAAGAATATGGATGCCAATCTTTCAAAGCTTTTCAATATTGAGTATTATCCCGGCGGAGCTTCTGTCATTAATAAGGACATCATTATTTACAGCAGGTCTGAAAGGCCAAATATCTATATCCTTTTTGATGGAGATCAGAAACCGAGTAAACAAGTACCGGATATTTCATCAATCCCGCAAAAAAAATTGACGAATGTATTTTTAACCCAAGCCATTAAAGAAGTAACAGGATCGAAGATAACTTTCTATCCTGACGGAGGAAAACAAGGAGGAGATAAAAATCAGGAAACAGAAATGAAAAAGGAATATCTGAATTATTATCGGGAGAATGTATTTTATCTTCCGGCAAGTATCCCCGAAGAAATAATATGGGATAGTGAATATTCCAAATCACTGCTAAAAATAACTTTGGGAGAGGGGAACGTAACAAACGAAGCTGCCAAAAAAATTGGACAAGCTGTTGGATATAAAGCTAAATTCGGAACCCTTGCCGAGTATATGGATTCAAGTATTGATAGTTTACACGATTTATTTATTAAAGCATTCATTAATGGCAGAGGAGAATTTTGGAACGATATTATTAATATTATCAATGTGATAAAAGAGAAAGAAAGTTCCTGACTCTGTTTTTGATTTTTTGTTATTATGAATAACAGGCTAAAAATAGAAGCAATAGATTTTTTTTGTGGTGCCGGAGGAATGAGCTATGGTCTTTCCAAAGCAGGAATCCGGGTTCTGGCAGGCATTGATAATGACCCTCAATGCACGGAAACTTACACCCACAATAACAAATCTGCCCAATTCATAAATTATGATATAAATAGCATAATGCCATCCGAATTATCTGATATTCTTGGTGTTAAACAAAATAATGACTATCTGGTTATGGCAGGATGCAGTCCCTGCCAATATTGGAGCAAGATTTATACTGATAAAACCAAAAGCCGGCAGACAGCTTTTCTCCTTAATGGATTTCAAAAATTCGTTGATTGGTTTAATCCGGGGTTTGTGGTAATAGAAAATGTACCGGGTATCTTTGCCAAGAAATCTCACAGTCTTTTGCTGAAATTCTGTAATTTTTTGAAATCAAAGGATTACATATATGCCGATGGTGTTATCAATTCTTTTTTATACGGTGTCCCCCAGAATCGTAAACGCTACTTACTCATCGCCACACGCCTTTTTGATAAAATAGAACTCCCGAAAGGACGTAAAAATAAACGATTGATTGTGAGAAATTTTATCGGTGCAGAGAACGGGTTCCCGAAAATCGAAGCGGGACATAAAGACGCAAGTGATTTTATTCATACTTCATCAAACTTATCTCCGAAGAATATGTGCAGAATAAGTCTCACCCCTCCAAATGGCGGTGACCGTTCCAGTTGGAAGGATGATCCTGAATTGCAAATCAAGGCTTATGAAGGCAAAGATCATATCTTTAAGGATGTCTATGGTCGGATGTACTGGGACAGACCGGCACCTACTATCACCACACGTTTCAACAGCTTTTCCAACGGACGATTCGGTCATCCAGAAGAAAACCGGGCAATTTCTCTTCGGGAAGGGGCGACACTCCAAACTTTCCCGAAAAAATATGTATTTAAGGGACCCAATCAGGCTGCGATTGCTCGTCAGATCGGTAATGCCGTCCCCCCAAAATTAGCAAAACAGATCGGCAAAACTATAGTCAACTATTACTTTAACAAAAACAGATAGGTTTACGAGCGACCGGATCTGCTAAGGCATTTTTATAGAGGCTCAGGCGGTCATTCAGCAGTAATTCCGGACGGGGATAAGATTAAACTGAGCGGCTTGCAAGGTTTGCGAGCATATCCGCTCCAATGCGATCTTATCCTTACATTATCAGACAGTTCCAAGATGTCAGTTGTGATGCACTGATTTTAAAGGCTTGCAGGGAATTGCAGGCAGAAAAGCCCCGCCATCTTGCGATGACGGGGCTTTTTGCGTTTCTATGGTTAAACCTGTGTAGTTATTTAATGATGACGGGGCTTTTTTTGTTTGACAGACGGGTTTAGGGGATTATGTTATGAATGGTAAAAGAGGTTGGTGGGGCCCTTCCAACTACTATATTATAGTGTCAAATATATATATTAAAATCCAAAGGAAATTAATATGGACTATTGGGTTGCTATAAAACAGTTTGTTGGAGAAGTTCCCATGGAACTTTATAGA
>JAOZLU010000243.1 GCA_029934695.1 Desulfobacterales bacterium
CAGGCAGATTGTCAGGAGCAGGCAGATTATAAAGTCTGTCCGGTTCGGATTGACAAATCCTAACCCTGTTCCCGTGGGATTTGTCAATCCCACGGAAGCAGGCAGTTTAAAAACGTGAATGAGAAAGCGTCGGTTCATAAGTGGCTGCTTTGAACAAAAGCAGTTTGAGACCGATATCCCCGACTAACTCAGCAATGGCTATCGTCATGAGCACTGCGAGAGATACAGGCCCGAACCAGATGAGCAACGCGGTAAGCACAATCCCGATAAACACCACAAAGGTTATAAAATATTGGGAATAATCTCCTTTCAACAGAAGCCAGACCGACTTTTTCCCCGCACCGCTCCCATAAGCTGCTCCGTGGAGCAGGCTCACGATCATCACCATGCAGGCAATCACCAGCACAAACTCCAATTTTTTAAGGAATGCCAGTGTCATGGGATCCCCGGCCAGAAACGAGTTGTGAGTCAGCAGGATCAGCAGGGTGACACCGCCCATGAGTCCGTAAGTCAGACTGATAACAGGCATCAGACCCGAATTCCAAAGGCTGAGTGCCGAAGAATACGACATGACAAACCCCAGATAAATCATCACCATGAAACTCGCTGCCAATGCCAGCATGAACACCACCGTGGAAAGAGACTCGGGCAGTATTCCGTACTGCTGATTGACAATATGAATAAACCCGAAAGCCGTGAGACTCGCGTTACTGAGCAAGCCGCGGCTGATCCAGGAATTCCTCAGATTCATGATCGCCCGCCAGGCCCGCAGGGGCCGGCCCAGATGCATGAAAAGCGGTGCGGGTTTGCATACCGTGACCATGAACCATCCGATAACCATGCCGAGAATAAAGTCGAAGAATGCGGAAAAGAAGAACAGACCTGCGCCGACCTCGCCAAAAAAGAAAGCCGAAGCAATTTTCCAACCCCATTCGGTCTGATTCCGATAGCCGAGTATGAACTCATCTCTGACCAGCGGATATGATTCAGAAGACATAATGTATTTCTCCTCTATCTTAGTTCGTTGCCTGTTGTCCGTTTTTCAACGGAACACTGACAAATTGTTTTAGCAAATATAAAAAACCGCGTTTTATTTTTATCCGTTATCCGTTGCAACGAACCACTGACAAATTGTTTAATCAATGTAAAAAACCTTGCTTTTCGTATTATGCTGGGCAAGGGGCTGATAACCTTTTCTCGACTGGATGAGTCTCCGCACCTCGCTTTCCGGATCATCCAGATCACCGAAAACCCTTGCCTCAGTCGGACAGGTGAACACGCACGCCGGATCCAGACCTTCGGCTATCCGCTCATGACAGAACGTGCATTTGACCATGGTTCCCACCTCAAAACGCGGGTACCCCTGAGTTTCAAACGGTGTCAGTTCCGCCCCATAATGACCTTTCTTCAAATGTTTCTTTTCCATAAGATGGCGGTTTTTGTAGGGACACGCTGTATAACACGCACCGCACCCGATACATTTATTTTCATCCACCATAATAAGACCGTCATCGGTGATGTAGGTGGCTTTTGTCGGACAGACCCGCTCGCATGGCGCATTTTCACAGTGATTGCAGAGCATGGGAATGTAGGCTCTTGTCACATTCGGATAAATACCGATTTCCTCACTCACTGTTTTCGTCCACATCATCCCGCTGGGCAAGCTGTTCTCCTGCATACAGGCAACCGCACACGCGTTGCACCCGACACATCGTTTCAGGTCCAAAACCATTCCCCATCGTGGCATATCAATCCTCCTAATTTATTTTGAGAAATCAGCGTCTTTCTGAAAAGACGGATTTCTTATTCCGAATCCGGAAAAGCATATCTTCGCAGCAATGCGTTTGCCTCATCAGGATCCTTGATCTTAGATATAAACTTGCTGATTTTCACCTTTGCCGTGCATTCCATCTGACCGCTGCACCCGTCGGTGTTTTTCAGATCAGCAGGCAGAAGCCGATTGTAATTTCCTCCCCCTGCTTTGACTATCGGATGGTCTTCAGTCCAACGGGTCACAGCATTGGAAATCGCCACACAATCCGTGTGAACCCCTTCCATTACCTTTGCAATTCCCTTAACCGAACCATAAGGGGATGTGATTTCAATGATATCCCCGTCTTCAATGTTGCGGCCAGCCGCGGTCTTGGGATTGAGCAGAACTCCCATGTGGACCGGATCCCTGTGAACGATGTCTGCAATCCAGGGAATGCTCAGGTTCTCGGTAAAGTTGAGTTGCACATCCTTGAACGAAATCGCATACAGATCATATTCCTCAGGCTCCTTGTGGACAGGGTCCAGAACCGGCAGGGGCAGCGGCTGATAGTCATCCCACTCCCATTCATTCAGGAAAGGCACATTGGCTTCTTCCATATTTTTCCTGAGTTTGTCTCTTTCCTCAACAACAATCTCAAGATAGAAGTGAATCCTCATCCCCTCCCACGCGCGGTAAAATTTTTCCGGTCTCCGCTTGGTCACGGCATGGCCATGCTCCATATACCAGTCGAGATCCTTCCCGTTCCAGAGTTTGCCCTTACGCTCGGCAATGTCCTTGTCAGAATACTTGATCCCCGGCTCCAACGCGAGCTCCGGCTTGTGATCAGCAAAATGGTTTGCAAAGTTCAGCACCTGGTTCCAAGTATCAAGAATACCGATCCGTTCAGATATCTCATTAAAAATATCTTCTTCGCTCTTAGTGTCATACATCGGTTCAATGACAGGCTGGGTCAGACACGGCCCTTCTGTGTTGGGCGGCTCGATCATGGTCATGTTCCAGCGTTCCAGATTGTCATGGGCCGGCAGAATGATATCTGCCCATATATTGGTTTCATTGATAAGAATATCAATGCCCACGATGAAGCGCATGCGGCGCATGATCTCAAAGAGCTTTTCCTGGTCGCCGTTCATGTGCCAGAGCGGGTTGGAGTGGCAGATCAGCATGGTGTCCGGCGTGAAGTCATACCCGTATTTCTCCGGGTTGAAAAAGGTGTCCGCAATCAGATGCCCCGGATCAACGCCCAGCGGAAAATAATCCATCAGATGAGCTGTATTGGGCGGATAGGCAAACGGAACCTCGGGATGCAACTGATGAGGCGTAGGCAGAATCATCCCGTCCTTGCCTTCCCATATATGGCCCCTGTCCTCCCAATAATCATCCAGAGTCGCACCGATATGCCCGCCAGGTGCGTCAATGCTTCCGACCAGGAAATTGACCAGTTTATAGGCATGGTTTGTCATGCTTCCGGTTTTATGTCCCTGGGCGCCGCGATAATAATTGAAGGCTGCCGGCCGGAGCGGCAAATCCCGTCCCTCAATCCTGATGGTTGAACCGATACTGGCTGCCTCTGCGAATTCACGGGCAATACGGCGGATGGTGTCCGCGGAGATGGTTGTAATTTCCGACATCTTTTCGGGTGTGCAGTCTTCCAGAATATCTTTAAACAACTGAAAGGCCGGTTTGGCAGTTACACCTTCCACCTCATACACGCCCTCAATCGCAAAATCCTTGATTGTCTCATCATCCCAAGTTTTGGCCACGTTGTCAACCGGATCCCATACATAAGCCTTATCATCTTCGCTTCGTACAAAATAACCGTCCGGGCCTACCAGATATACGGCGTTGGTATCTTTTTTCAGCGATTGCTCGTCATAAAGATTTTCATTGACCAGCACATGGCACAATCCCAGCGCAAACTGCTTATCCGTGGCAGGCCGGATCGGAATCCATTCCTCGGATTTTGCAGCTGAAATGGAAAGCCGAGGCTCCACTGTTACCACGCGCATACCTCGTTTGACCCGTGCGTTGGCCATATATCGGGCCGCGGCAGCCACATGGAGATGAGATGAAAACCCGTCCCCGCCGCCGTCATTAATCCAGTAGTTGCAGTAGTCTGAATCGTTGGCTCCGGCAAATGCGGAATGGACCATGCCGTTCATGGGATGATAGCCGCCTCCGCAGAAGGTTCCCACCACCGAAAAGTAGTTGGCGTTTCCTCCGAAAGCTGCCGGCCAGGCCCACAGATAAAGTTTCTGAAAATCGTTAATTGCCGGAAGAAGTTTGCGAGGATCATCCTCAAGGGTCTTTTTCAGTTCTGTCGCCACAATATCAAGGGCTTCGTCCCAGGAGATCGGAACCCATCCGGGATCATCCTTAGGTCCTTTTCTGGGGTTGGTCCGTTTGAGCGGCGTTTTGATCCGATTTGGATCATAGAGACGCTGAAGTGAAGAGTTTCCCTTGGGACACAAACCGCTGAAGTTGCTCGGGCTGGTTGAATTCCCTTCCACTTTGTTGACGGTGCCATCTTCGCCCACATGAATTCTGACATTGCATGAGTGAAGACACATTTTGCAGGTTGAGTTAACCCATTTTCCCGGTTTAACTGAATTTTGGACAACGGCTTTATTCTTTTCAGCCATAAATTCCCCCTATTATAATATAAATTTCAAATGTTGGACCTGACATCCGGTTCATCCGAATGCCAGTCAGACAGCATGCGTTTTTAACTGGCCCGTCTCTCTTCCTGCTCCGAGAACATTTTCAGCATTTCAATGCGTCTTTTGTTCATCTTCTGAATATGATCAATCTGATCCGCGTCAAGGTGTCGGTATTTGCCGATGAGGGACAAAAACTCCTGAACAGGCAGCGGATTATCCACAGAATGCGTAAAATGGAACTCATTCCCGTCATTGATATATTCCCAAAGTGGGACTGTATTCGTTTCCACGCCCTTTCTGGCGATCTCAATCAGCATCGCAGGCGGAAATCTCCATCCTGTCGGGCAGGGAGAAAAAACGTGAATATAAGCCATGCCGTGCTTGGCTGCTGCAACGGCTTTGTCCAGCTTTGCGTAGTAATCCTCCATAAATGCAGTGGACGCGGTGGCAACATACGCGCAGTTATGCATCATCATGAGAACCGGCATGGGCTTGGCATCCTGGGTCTTGCCGCGCAGCACAGACCCCACCGGCGTGGTTGATGTCCAGGCCCCGTAAGGCGTTGTGCTTGAACGCTGAACTCCTGTGTTCATATATCCTTCGTTGTCTATGCAGATATAAATCATCTGCTCGCCCCGTTCCGCAGCTCCGGAAAGGGACTGAAACCCGACATCCGCTGTTCCGCCATCTCCGCCAAATGCGAGCATGGTGATATCCCTGCCAATGCGATTGTAGTAGCGTCGTGCGCCAGCCAGCATGGAGGCAGTATTAGTCAGCAGGGGATGAAAAACCGGTGTCTTTGTGGCGGTAAAGCCGTTGACACCGACTGATCCCACACCCGCGACACATCCCGGAGGTGTGGCAACAACGGTTTCAGGTCCGATACGGCGCAATGTGTGGCGGATAAGAAGCTCCGAATTGCATCCCAGACAGGCTGAAATACCAGGAACAAAAAGATCCTCCATATCTCCCCATTTATCGTAGAGGTCGGATGACGTAAGATACTCCAGTGCTCCTCTTCCACAAACCTTGGCGCATGCAGGGTCTCCGCCACACATATCGCACTTCATGACCTTCCTGGTGACAGGATTGTAGGTGATACCGGCATACGAGCAGGCCAGGGTGCAAAGCTGGCAGTTGACGCATTTTGTCTCTTCCCATTGGATGACACCTGTATCCTCATTTTTGGACAGCGCACCTGCGGGGCAGTCCATGACACAGCGAGGCTCTCCGCATTGTCGGCACAGGGCCAGCCCGAATGAGCCGTCTTCAGAATCCTTTACAATCGCTATCCGGGAATGCGCCGGGCTGACCTCGCCGGTATTGATTCGTGCACAGGCTTCAATACAATCATTGCAGCCGTTGCATTTTTGCGGATAGAAAGCGATGGTATGATAACTTTTATCCAAAATTATATCTCCTTTCAGGAAGGTTTTAAGTTTTAAGTTTTAGGTTTTAGGTTTTAAGAAACCTGTCCTTAACTCTTAATCCTTAACCTTCTTATGTCAACGCCAAAGTTTCGACATCAGCAATCGTCCGGTTTCAAGAGGGGCCGAGACAAATTTTTCTTTGATCGCGCCCAGATCGGTCTGCCTCCGGATGAGTTCCCGCATGATACCCGGGTCAAGAGCAGCATTGATCGCGGAAACCCCCACAAGCCGATCCTTTTGAAACACAAGTTTCTGGTAGCGCAGGCCGCTGGGCAGAAGCGTTGTGTTGACTTCTATATCCTCTGTGGGTTCGGCAATCGTTGCCAGCCCTACGGAGAAGGCATGATGCCCGAAGAAGTTGAAGGTGTTCAGTCCGCTGCTCCCGCTGTACGGTTTGAACGCAGGATCGCTGACCATGTCCATGCCTGCAACCCGTCCCTGGGTGACAGCGTTCGGCAACGTCGCATTCACCGTCTTTCCCGGTTCAAAAAACTGGGGAGCCTGGGCCACATCGCCCGCGGCCCAGATATCTGCCGCACTGGTCCGCATGCTGTTATCCACCAGAATACCCGCGTCCGTCTCTATTCCCGAACCCTCCAGGTATTCAATTCTCGGACGCACTCCCGCGGCCAGCAGCAGCACATCTCCGGTTAAATCCTCACCTGACTCCAGCGTTACAACACATCTGCCGCCATCAGAAGGGGATATTTTGGCAACCCCGCTCCCGGTGGCGATATGAACGCCGTTATCTTCAAATATTTTCTCAATCAGGCCTGCGGCTGCCACGTCAAAGTAGGCAAAAAGCGAAACTTTCCGCCGCACCACCATGGAAACCTTCAAGCCTGCATGCGCCAGATTTTCAGCCGAATGCATGGCGATCAGCCCCGCACCGATGACAATGGCGGACTTGGCCTGATTCATTGTTTCCCGCAATTTCAGCGCATCATTCAGGTCACGGACTACTTGGTACCGTACATTTTCTATGCCGGGAAAAGGAGGAACTGTGGCACCTGCTCCGGTGGCGAGGAGCAGTTTCTCATAATGGATTTCATCCCCTGAAGCAAGTCGGATGGTTTTCGCGGCAGAATCTGCCCCGACAACTGCGGCTCCTTTCAAAAGTGTGACATTGAGCTTGTCAAAATAGGCTTGGTCGCGCAGGAAAATTTGTTCCTGAGGCACCTGCCCTGCGATAAAGTATGGTAAAATCGTGGGAGAATAGGGCAGCGTTTCCTCCCGGGTGACCATGGTGATCGCCCCTTCGCTATCCTGCAGACGAATCGTTTCCATGGCCGTAAGACCCGCATGACTGCAACCCACGATCAGATATTTGGTATGGGACATATTATGCTCCCTTCATGTCAATCAATTTACTCATTAATCCAAATCGGCCCTTCCGGAATTTCGTCCCTGAGGGTCCGCGCAGTAGTCTCAATGATCTGGCTGAAGTGATCCTCAGTGATGTCGGCACCGGCAAGTCCTCCGATAAAGCTTACCGCAGGAATTCGCTCTTTTCTATGATAGAGTGTGGAAAGCACTTCCTGATAGACCGGGCCTGCGTTCCACCCAAAACTTACGGAACGATCCACTATCCCCACCGCCTTTACCTTGGAAACTGCCTGCAACATGGCCTGAAGCGGATAGGGACGAAACGTCTTGACTTTAATCAGGCCGACTTTCTCCCCGGCTTCCCGGGCCATGTCAACCGCGTCCTTGCCTGCTCCGGTCATTCCGCCGATGGTGACAATGGCATAGTCAGCGTCATCCAGTCTGTATTCTTCCACAAGAGGCGAATAATGACGTCCAATCTTCCGGCCCCATTCCTCATGAACTTCGGCAATGACACGGAGCGCATTCTGCATGCCTTTGCATGTTCCTTTCCTGTATCGCACAAAAAGCGACGCTCCTGATGCAGCAGCTCCGCCGGTCAGCGGATCCACGCCCATGGGTCTGTCAGGGTCCAGGGCCACATGCCAGTTGGTATTTTTCTCTCCCAGAAAAGCATCCACATCTCCCTGGTCGGGAATTTCCACCTGTTCCACGCCGTAGGACTGATAATTCCCGTCATGGCATACATTGGTCGGCAGCATCACGTCGCGATGTTCGGCAATTTTGTAGGCCATGATGATTGTATCCAGAATTTCCTGATTTGTCTCACAGTACATCTGTATCCAACCCACCTCGCGCACGGTCATGGCATCCTGCTGACCTCCCCACACACACTGTGGGGAAATGCCATCCCGGGTGACTAAGGACATCACAATGGGCAGTCTCAGCGGAGGTGTGCGGAAATAAGGCTCGAACATAAACGCCAGTCCCTGGCCGCAGGTGGCAGTGAATGTTCTGGCACCTGCGAGGCAGGCCCCCTGGAGTACGGAAAGAACGCTGTGTTCGCCTTCCACGTCCATCAGATCAGCCTCAATAAGGCCGTCGGCCACAAACTGGGAGATATATTCGGCCAGAGATGACTGGGGCGTGATGGGATAGACCGCCACCATGTCCGGCCGGGCTTTGACCACACCCCAGGCAGCCGCTTCGTTTCCATCGCATACAATAGTCTTTGACATTGCTAATCCTCTAATTCTTCTATCATGGTTATTGCATGATGCGGGCATTCCTGGGCGCATATCCCGCAGCCCTTGCAGATTATCAGATTGGCCTCAAACCATGCCGGTTTTTCCTTGATACACTGGGTCGGACAATAGAGCCAGCAATTTGCACACTTGACGCACTTGTCGCGATCCACTATGGGCCGTTCTGCCCGCCAGTCTCCCGTCTTCAGGACAGAATACTCTGTCGCAATCGGGCACAGATCATTCGGAATCGTTGACTGGTCAAAAGGCTTTCTCGCTTGTAATTTCATCCTCTCTCCTTTCGCATTCGATGTTTGATGTTCGATGTTTGTTCCAGTTTCCAGCATCAAACGTCTCAGATGTCGAATGACCAATCAGTTGACTTCATGAACAGCGGTTTCTTCATAGCCCCGTCGGACAGCTTCCATATTTTTCTCCAAAGCTGCATCGCGGAAGGCAATGGATTCCATACCCTTATTCAGCGAATCAAGGGAAACAATACCGGTTGTTTTTGCCAAAACTCCCAGCATGATGGTATTGGTAATGGGCCTGCCGATAATTTCCATTGCAATCCCAAACCCGTCGCAAAGTCCCAGTTTGGACACGGTTTTGGGAATGTCGAATTGCTCCGCGGACTTTTTTGTTGCCTGAATCCAAGCCCCGTTACTGTTCATTCCTTCAAAAATATCCACTGCACGGGGAAGGGTCGGATCAAGGCAGACAATACAATCCGGATGATAAATATTGGTTATCTTCCGAATATACTTTTCGTCAAAGCGAAGAAAGGCAGATACGGGTGCCCCGCGACGCTCAAAGCCAAACGAAGGAATGGATTTCACGAACTTACCTTCTTCCGCCAAGGCTTTTGCCAGGATTTTGGAAGCCATAACCGCTCCCTGTCCGCCTCGGCCATGAAAACGTATTTCGTACATTTTATCTCCTTAATTGGATGTTTGATGGTTGATGTTTGATG
>JAOZLU010000860.1 GCA_029934695.1 Desulfobacterales bacterium
TCCATATCCACTCGGCCGTATCAAAAAACGACTCGCAGGTCAGTGCCCAGCACTGGAGATTGAACAGCTCCTGTTCGTTGCGATAGCTTTCAAGCATGAACATACTTATTCCTGCCTCAATCGGTTTCCAACTCAAAAACTCGCAGATTATCAACAGTGCTACGCCCGTCATCCCCCTGTCTGCCCAATAGCTGCCTTCTGTTTCTGAGGTATGAGCATAATCAGAGAACGTAATGCATTGTTCACAGATTCTGAATCAGGAAAATACTTCCGCACATCCGGCTCCAGCATCACAACGCCATCTTCGAGAGTGAAATGCTGTACGGCAACCGAGCCGTCACTCTTGCGGATCCTGACAGTGTGTCCTTTGCGATACGCTTTGCAATGTCTGCCCCGAACTCCGCCCCTGAAATCATATTCAGGAAGCATCCCCCCATTCTCCGAGCTTTGTTTTTCAGAATTTGTATTCCTCATATATCCTCCGTTCTCCTGTTGTAGGCTTTCGACAACTGATTATGCGGATATTCGGCTCTCTTTCTGTGTAAACGACAACTATGATTCGCCCTTTTGAAGAATAACCAATGTCAATGTAGCGATGTCCATCAGAGGAATGCTCCGGATCTGATATGGTAATTGAAAACCGATCATTAAAAACAGTCTTTGCCTCCTCAAAACTTATCTTGTGCTTCCTGATATTTTCTTCAGCTTTATCTTCTTCCCACTCAAAAGTCAAATCCATTTAATATTCCATGAAACCGGCAGAGTGTCAGTCAATTTGAAACATAACTCACTCAAAATATATAAACTCATAATCGCCGGAATACCCAAAATGCTTATAAATCCATATCCACTCGGCAGTATCGAAAAACGACTCACAGGTCAGTGCCCAGCACTGGAGATTGAACAATTCCTGTTCGTTGCGGTAGCTCTCCAGCATGATATATTTATTTCTGCCAACCCGCTCAATCTCCTTAACCGCTGAACCCTGTCGGCAAAATTGGCAACATGATTTGCAACAGCAAGCACCCCGCCGGCAAAAAGATCATGGGAATGATTCTTCAAGCGATATCATCACAACCGGCTTTAAATTTTTACGGGTAATAATTACCGGATTATGATCCTCACATATTTTTCCCATGACATTGGCAGGATTTTTCCTGAAATTTGAATAAGTGACTGCGTTCATAATGGCCATCCCATATTATTCTCGTTATTATTTCCTTATTTTCAACATTCTCCCGGCACCCGATGATCTGTGTGCATATTAGGGATCCCCCCAAAAAATAACTCAAATTTCGCACCTGTAGATTAACATAGCTGAGTTTCTTATCCCCCGAAATCTCTCGCAAAGGCACAAAGGTGCACAAAGGCACAGAGAACAAAATTCCGTTCCGGCTCCTCTGTGCCGATCCTCCGCCGGAAATATGTTACCGCATCAGCGGTTCTCTTTGCGCCTTTGCGCCTTTGCGAGAGATTTTTGGGTGCGAAACTTGAGTTGATATATTCCATAATAACCGTCCTCAGTGATCGTCACTCAATCTTAGGCAGGCTCAGATATCGGTCGGCAGGCTCAGATACCGGATATGACCGATATGCAGAAGGTCAAAGACCTGCCTGCTGTTATTTTAAAACTGTCTTTGCCACATAAGGACTTTCCGGATTCACAACCAGTTTCTGCTGCTTCGGATCAATCAGAATATCCATACTTTCCATAGGAATAACTCCCATCAGAGGTTCCGAGTCGCCGGGAAGAACAACAGCATGGACAGTTGTCTGTCTGTTTTCAAAACGGATGTGTACCGGACCCGCAATTTCAAATTTCTGCCTTGAGCCGTCTGCCAATTCTCCCATCTGTTCATCCAGCTTGGGTAGCCCCAGCTGAATTTTAATGGCCTCATTGATTGCCAGCATATAAGAGCCGCTGTCCACCAGTGCCCTCACCTTCATTTTTCTGACTTCGTTTTCTTTCAGATAGCCTCTCCGCACCAGTGCCAGATCATCACTGCTGATCAGTTCCATATCCGAATATATCAGTCCCATTCTGTCACCTTAAAAATCATTTTTTGAAAACAGCCTGCTGATCTGTTGTCGGGTTCAATATCATCTGGTCCATCCAAAAATGCAGAATCGCCGCATGACAGGTTTCAGCAGACACATAAAAATTCAGATTCCCCAGAAACCGCAATGCATTGTCCGGTTTCATGGCCACGAAACACGAAAAAAACCGACATCCTTTTATTTTTTACCACGAAACACACGAAACACACGAAAAAAAAACCGACATCCTTTTATTTTTTACCACGAAACACACGAAAAAAAAACCGGCATCCTTATTATTTTTTTACCACGAAACACACGAAACACACGAAAAAAAACCGAC
>JAOZLU010000861.1 GCA_029934695.1 Desulfobacterales bacterium
CAGAACGGGCGTTGCAGGATTCTGTCTCCTCACGAAGCTGATAAAGGCTCCTGCCTTATCCTGCTCGCCCCATATCGCTCTTTTTGGCCTCAAAAAAGCGGTTATAGCCCCGTTTCAGAGCCAAAATCGACATTATTTCTATTTAATATCTGATGCTTAACCTGGTCCGACCCCATACACCCACCCCATACACCCCCATACTTATATTGGTCCGTGCCAATTAACACAGTGCCGGAACGTGGCTTTCACAGGCAAACTCTGCCTGGCGCGCTGACATTTGGCTGCCGGGATGAAGCGCAGCGGGAACCCGGTCAGGCACAGCCGCCTGCCTGGCTGCAAATTTTTTACGACAAACGAGTCTTGAGCCGAGAGCGGCCTGTCTCCTGCGAATGTCCCTGAATATGGCTCCGGCCTCAAAGTCAAATTCTGCCTCAAGACTCTCTCTGATTTTTCTCACTTTGTTTACTATCGGATCTTCCCACATTATCTTATTCTCCCATAAGTTCCTCAGGAGTGCATATCACCGGCATATTCCAGCCCTCGGTGTTGCACACCGATGAAATTTTGCGAATGATCTGTGCATTCGCCAAATGTTTGCAGTTCCATGTCAGCAGATAATCAACATCATTTGCAGCGGCAACAGCTATATGGGCTGCGTCACGGTTGGCATTATGAGGAAATTTGCCGCTTGACAGTATTGCCATGGCCAATGATTCTGCCTCGTCAGTGAATTCGAGAACCGGGAAATCCTTTATCACATCTGTTCTTTTGGCTGCCTCAGAAGCATCCCCCGCGGCCGCCTCATCAATGACAATCTGAGAAACAAAACATTCAAATTCGTTACGACGTATATTCCACCATTCGAGTGTGGTCTGCTGATGAGCAGCCACAAGAATATCTCGGCTGGGCTGGGATACGAGATAACTTATAAAGGAGGTTTCCAGATATACTGTTTCCATTATTTATTCCAATTATGATTTGCTTGTATTCACCGAAAGATCAGGATGTGAGGATTCCCCTCATTTGGATTCCCGGAACCGGGCTTCCGTACTTTTCGGCATCGGAAAGAGCATTGCGGGATTCTGAGATTTCTTCCCATATCGCTCTTTTTGGCCCTGAAAAGATGATTGTTGGCACAATCTGCAACCAAGATAAATAAAAAACGTTTGGTATTAAGAGCTTAGGCATACTGTCCGACCCCATACACACCCGCCCATACACGCCCAGAAGGTATTAAAGCGATCACCCACCGGTAACAATACCGAATTTCAAGGGCTTACGCCCGATTCCGACGGTCTGGATTTATCTTGGCACGATCATTGCTAGGTTATGCCTTTTTTTATCTAAGCTGTTTAATGTTATCATCTATAAAACCAACTGCTTGGAATTGCTTCAGGTGTTCTTCTATAAATTTCTGACCGCTATTCGCGAGTAAACTGATATTGCTATTTATTGCTTTAATATCATTGTTTAATTCTAAGATAAAATTATTAGCAGTGTCAATGATATTAGCTAACCTTTTATCAACAGCTTTAGTTAAAATGTTTCTCGCAGTTTCATTTTCAGGAAACTCCGTTTCTATCCTTTTAAGATCCGCTACAGCGTCATTCATTGCTTGATCCTGAAGTTCTTTATATTTAACAGTCTTTTCATAAACCATATCTTGCGCTTTATTTCTCAACTCCAATTGCATATTGCCGACGGCGTTCATTGCGTTCACATTCAGTTTGGTCAATTCATGCTGATATTTCATTATTGCTTCAGAAACAGCTTGCATCCTGTTAAAATCCTGATCACTTCTCCATTCTTCAATCTCTGCAATAATACGCCTGACTTCGGTCTCTTTTTTTATTGATAAATTAACCTCATGTTCTTTTTCTGCTCTGTTAATTTCTGATTCAATCTTATTTACTGCTGTCTCTCTTTCTATCTCTCTTTTCAATCTGTTATCTGCATCCTCCTCCCTTCGCCCATATTCCCATCTTCTTAGCGGCTCTTTTGCCCAATCGGTGATAAGCTCTATCGGCTTGTAAATTATATCATCCAATTTATCGAACATCTTTAATATCGTCATTTCTTTCTCCTTTTATTCTGTTGATCTCACGCTCAAAGAGTGCTTTGTCTCTCGCATAGTTATATCTCAAAGATTCAAGCTTTTTGTTAGTATTATCTCCTGCCTGATTGATACTCTCCAATAAATTTATTTCTTCTTTTAGCAAACGGTAAAACAACTTGGACATCTTTTTTTCTGTAGAATTAAAACCAAAAAGCCTTAAAAACTGAAGAAAAACTCTGGAGAAACTGCTTCTTAAAAATTGCTGATCTTTTTCTTCAACAGACTTTTTGCAAAAATATTTATCTATTATAAGCCAATGATAA
>JAOZLU010000862.1 GCA_029934695.1 Desulfobacterales bacterium
TGGCGCTTAATGAAATTGCTGAGTTAATCCGCCCCGCCGCTTATCTCAATCGTTAGCCCTTTAATCCTTTATTATTAATTTAAGATTTAAAGCATATCAATGGTGACCAAAATGGAAGATTTAGCATTGCATCTTTATGAAATAATCAAAGATTACAGAATTGATGATGGATTTCAGATGACTCCTGACAGAGTATTAACTTGGGCTAACCAATTTAAGCCTTCAGACCGAAGATTTGTACTTGAGGAGTTGACGGGGATTCTTGAAAAAAAATATCTCTCAAAAAAATCCATTGTCAGACTCCTGAATGAAAGTATTAAATATTTTGTAAAAAAATATAATTATAATTCTCCGCTTTCTTTTTTAGAGCATACTGTTTTCCTGGATCTTCAAGAGAAAGGGAAAAGTCAAAAAGAATTACTATCCTTGCTCGACGAAATATTGAAGGCAGAGTATGACATAGATTTATCTTTTTGTGGTTCCAAATCAGTTGAAAACTACATATATTTGGATGATATATTATGCACTGGCAACACGGTTTATTTTGATCTGCATAATTGGTTAGACCATGAAGAAAAAGGAATAAACCAATTGGAAAAGCTTATCAAATCAAAATTTAATGTGATATTGATGTATATTTTTATGCATGATTTGAATTTAAGAAAATTAGAGTGGCGTTTTAAATATTCTCACCCTAAATTTGAATTTCAAGCTATTAGGGGAATGCTAATTGAAAATGATTATGAAAAAGTTGACTCAAAATTGGACTTTGTTTTTCCCGTGTGTGAATCGCAACCTCCGATAGTGCTGGAATATTTTAACAGATTGGAAACCTCCAAATATGGGGTCTTCAGACAAAACGGCAAACCATCAAAAGAAAAATTCTTTTCATCTCCTCAAAACAGAATCAGATTTGAAAATATTTTACTTATCAAAGGATTAGAAATTCTGAATTCTGTAACGGTGCAAAAAGAGAATATTCGTCCGTTAGGTTATACTCTTCCATCTCACAAAAATTTCGGGTTCGGCACATTATGTTTTACATGGAGAAATGTACCTAATAATACGCCATTGGTATTCTGGTATTCATCACCTAACTGGATGCCATTATTTGACAAGAAACAGGTAACTTATGAATTTGATGAAATATTTTGAGATAAAAATAAGGCACTCTGACAATGAGATATAGTGAGAGAGAATATAAAGATTTTAATAGTTGTTCATTTAGAAAAACCAAAGAAATTTTTGGTGGGCTTTCTAACATGGCTTCGGGCTTTCCATTAATGGTTAATGGCTTAAAAATATTGACCTCGGAGGCTCTTTACCAAGCATGTAGATATCCGCATCTTCCAGAAGTTCAAGAGGTTATTATTGCTCAAAAAAGCCCTATGACAGCTAAAATGAAAAGCAAATCTTATTATGCAAAATCAAGAAGTGACTGGGATAATGTAAGAATTAAAGTTATGCGCTGGTGTTTAAGAGTTAAATTGGCACAAAATTTCCAGAAATTCGGACTACTTTTAGAGTCAACCGGCACAAATCCAATTGTGGAAGACTCAAAGAGAGATAGTTTTTGGGGCGCAAAAAAATTTCATGATGGCACTTTCAGAGGTGTAAATGCACTTGGCAGATTGTTAATGGAGTTGAGACAAGAATACTGTTCAATGAATCGCTATAAATTACTCTATGTAACTCCTCTAAAAATTGATAATTTTAATCTTTTGGGAGAACCAATTCAAATAATAGATGAAAGATTTAATTTTATCGAACTCTTTGTAAAAAACTGGAATGCTAATGAGGCAGGATTCCTCGAATTATTTTCACAACTATCAGGATTTATAGCACAACATAATACAGGGGCTCAATTAGACAAGTACACCAGACCGCCTATGTCAGAAAATTTATCTCTATTTCATTAGAATCAATACTATTAAGGGCTAACCATAGGTTGCAGCGGACGGCGGGGGCGGGTTCTCGGTCGAAGTTGTTCAGCAAAGCCCCCGCCGCCGCTGAACCTGAGCGTTATTTTTTCTGTGAATGAGTAACCGTCGGAAACAGACAGCCCATTGATGAGACATCGGTTTCCGACGGGACAGACCGGCTGGCGGAGCTGTGGTTGCGAAGTATTCCGGTTCCGGGCGAAAGAAAAAGGTTGCGAAACATCAGGTTGCGAAACAGTCCGGTTTCCTGCGAAAAATATCCTGTCGGAACAGAGGGTGAGTGAAAGAGTCCGGTCTGTGAAAAAATAACCCGGCATTGCAGCGGACGGCGGGGGCGGGCTCCCATTGAATGTCTCAGTGAATCCCCGCCGCCGCTGAACTCTGCGTTAGGTGCTTATAAAAGATGCAAAAATATGATTGTGAAGCCCTGTTATCTGA
>JAOZLU010000863.1 GCA_029934695.1 Desulfobacterales bacterium
TTCTCCTCATTGAATTTTATCAGACAACACTATCCTTGTTGACTGATTGCCATATGTCATCACCTATGCTTATGGCCGAATAATTTCCTTATCTCCTGAAACTTAATTTCAAAAAATTCTCCTGAGCCTTTAAAAAACTTCAGCGGAATATTGAGTCTGGTCAAGTTGGAATCACACAATATGAGGTTATTCCGAGCCCGACCTTTCAATATCTCGTACATTCTTTGGGTTTCTCTTCTCTCAACATAATTTTTTGTTCTCTCTTTGTTGTAGCAGACAACTCCGCAAAACTTCGTTTGTGAATTATTAAATTTTTCCCAGTCAACATTTATGCCAACCTGTTTACATTCACCAGGTTTCAAAGGGATTCCCATACATAGGAGATAATAAAATCTGCTTATGGAATCTTCGATTTTTCTCTTCAGATTCAGCAAGGTGGATTTATCCCTTTTTTCTTTAATCATGGTTTTCATTTCAATCAGGCAAATATTTAAAACGCTGTCCTCAAGAATTGCCAATACGGTCTCAACAGTGCTTGTTCTTTCAATCTTTGATAACCCTGTTATGTATTCCTCAAAATTGATCCTCCAAATAATCTGTCCCTCTTTATTATGGGGGATATCTTTGATTATAATCTTTTTTAACTTATCCTCTCCTGCCTCCACATTGCTTTCTTCTATCTCTATGATATCATCATTGACGACAGAGATAAAATTCTCGGTATATAGTAATGTCTCAAGTTTCCCACAGACACTGAGGTTTTTCAGTTCTTTCATTCTGACGAATCCTGATAATAAATTTCATCTGTCAATATTTCGGCAATATTCTGAATCTTTACCTCTTCGCGTCTGAAGTCGTTGAACAATATTCCGTATTCACCGGCTTCATAGCTGTGGATATGCTTTCCGTCGAAAAAATATACCCCGAGTTCTTCATTGCGAAGACATGTTTCCGGAGATATGTCCAAACCTTCCTTTTCTATGAGTCTGTTTATATCCACCCCTCTCTCTTTTAAGATTCCCAGATAAAAATGATTGTTCATGGCTTGGGACAGCAGAGTGCTGTGTGTTGTGAGCAAAACCCTGTTGTCTTTCTGATTCGCAAACTCTGCCAGCAGATTAAGCAGCTTTACCTGGTTCCCGGGATGCAGATTTTCTTCCGGTTCATCAATAATCAGAAAATTGGAGCCATCTTCAGCCCAGTGCTTAAAGAAAATATACAAGGAGGTCAGCTGATTTACGGATGATGATGACAAATACATTTCCAAGTTTTTGTTCTTGCCCAATTCCAGATAAAACTCAGCCGGGGCCAGCCCTTCCCTTCTTTTGAACTGAATCCTGCCGCCGATGATCTCTTCGATTTTCTCACAGAACTCCTCATAATGTCCGGATATGTCATCAGACTTTTCCTCATTCAGATCGTATATCTTATTCATCAGGACATTCATCGGTATTGTATATCTGCTTTTATACAGATAAGCCGTTTCCGGATCCAGAGTCTCTTTGGAACTCAGGGCTTTCAAAATATGATTCGATATCTCCTCTCTCCGATCCTTTTCATATCTGAAAATATATTCATAAAAAATTGGATAAAACAGCCGGCTTGCTGGCAGATAAAAAGGTTTTTCTTCTGGCAGCATACCCTGCAGAAGAATTTTTGACACAGCGATTTCTGCTTCTCTCTCTTCCTTGAAATCTTTATAAAACCTTATTTTCGGAACATAATCAAAAAAAACCTTGTCCAAATCTTTTTTCTTTATCTCAACAGTCAAAGAATCTTCTTCTTTGACAGCTTCAAATATCTCAAACTCCTTTTGACTCACCTCATCCATCACAACACTGACGATTGATTTATTGACAATCCGCTTCTTTCTTATCTGCTCCGAATCATTGTCAGGTAAAAATTCCAAAGAGAAGTTCTCTGTCAGAAAATGATCTTTTTCAAGATTAAAAATTTCCGGAATGGTCTCATTTACTATAAAATCTGAGTAATCTTTCAGCAAATTACGGATTGATTCATCAGTAATATGATAAGAACTGTCAGAATCGGCCTTTATGTATGAATTCCCGTTTTTTTTCAAACTGTCGAAAAATTTGCGCCTTGTCGAAGGATGAAATATGCCCCATAAGAGTTGGGCCACATAAGTTTTGCCACTGTTATTATGGCCTACAAACAAATAGAATTTTTTCGACAAATCTATCCTTCCTTCATCAATCGGTCCGAAATTTTTAATTGACATAAGCATTTTGTCAAATCCTCTGTAAGTACTGTCCGGGTACTTAATTGCCTGTTTTTTCATTAAGGAATATTCTGATTATAACGGATTAAGGGAACCTCGTGAGCATACCCCAAAAAGTATTATAATCAGAGAATATCA
>JAOZLU010000012.1:0-1200 GCA_029934695.1 Desulfobacterales bacterium
CATCAAGCATCAAAAATTGACCGCCAGAACAATGACATCATCCCGGAATGTATCTTTTTGCTGAAACCGGGAAGCCTCTTTTATAATACGGTCAACAATCACAGGAGGAGCGTCTTTTCCTTCTCCGATACTGCTTTCCACACCTTTGCTTCCGAAAAGTTTGTCGTTTTCAGATTTTGCCTCGGTTATGCCGTCCGTGAACGCAAAGAGCACGTCGTCTTTTTCAAGGGAGAAGGTTCTGGATTCTATAGACAGATCGCCAAAAAACCCGAGGGGCAGGCCGGTGGGTTTCAGATGCAGTTTTTCGCTGTTCCTGAGAATGATGGGACAGGGAAGGCCGCTGAGATAATAATTAAGCGTCATGGATTTCAGATCAACCTGTCCGCAAAACGCGGCAATAATATCATCTTGAAGAATAATTTTGTACATGGTCTTATTCAGATGTCTGCATATCAAGGAAGGATCGGTGATCGTCTCTGTTATTTCTCTGAAAAGCATTTTCAATGTATTGGCTGTCATTGCAGCGGGAACCCCGTGGCCGGTGACATCGGCAAGAAAAATGAGCAAGGTGTTTTCATCTGCCTTCAACACTTCCACAACATCCCCGCCGACTTTATCCGCGGGAAGGCATTTCGCAACGATCCTCACCCCTTCCGTCAATGACGGCTGGGGTTCCATAACCAGATCGTAAATTTCCTTTGCTCTGGACATTTCCAACTGAAAAGCCTCTCTTTGCTCTTCCTGTTCCGTGATATCCTCCATAAAACCTTCTATATATCGAACAGCGTTGTCATGATCCAGGACAGGACGAACCGTTGAACAGACATGCATAATTGTTCCGTCTTTGCGAAATCGCTTTGTTTTGAAATGTTGCCATCCGCCATGCTGTAAAATTGCATCAAGGATATCTTTCCGCTGATCCGGTTCAAGATAGGTCTTTGTGCTATCTGACACCATATCAGTCATCTCTTGGGGAGATGCATAGCCGAACATCCGGGCCATGGCCGGATTCATACTGAGAAACTTTCCCTCCAAAGATGTCTGGAAAATACCTGATGGCGCATTTTCAAAAATATTCCTGTATTTCTGCTCGGATTTTTGCAATGCTCTTTCTGACCGCTTTTTTTCGATAATCTCCTGTCGGAGCAAGAGGTTTTTTTGAATGAGTGCCTCATCAGCCTGCCTCAGTTTTCTCCTTAA
>JAOZLU010000012.1:1300-6136 GCA_029934695.1 Desulfobacterales bacterium
GCAAGAGGTTTTTTTGAATGAGTGCCTCATCAGCCTGCCTCAGTTTTCTCCTTAACCGGCATCTTTCAGCAACCGATTCAATCGAACAATGCAAGATCGCTTTGTTCATCGGTTTTTGAAGGAAATCTGCTCCACCGCGCTTCATAAACTCCACAGCGATATCTATATCCCCGTATCCTGTCATTGCAATAGCAAGGGTGTCCGGATATATCTGCAACACTTTTTCTGTCAGTTGCAAACCGTTCATGTCCGGCATATTAATATCTGTTATGAGAATATCCGCGGGAGCTTGGGACATCATGTCCAGCGCGTCCGGGCCGGAGTTGGCTACACGGATATGATATGGTGTCTCCTCTAAGGAGTAAGATATGAAGTCCGTAATAATAACTTCATCATCCACTATTAACACCTTTAATTGATCTTCCATTTGGTATTTGATATTTGGGTATTGATATTTGAGGATGGTGGGTTTCACCCACCTACATTTTTTTGTCCGTTTCAGAGTTTTATCTCCGGGATAAGCTTGTCCAGCATGAGGGGTTCAAATATTTCCCTGATGGAATCATTGAGGGGAGCGACATATATTTTCCCGCCGATTCCTTTGAATCTTCTGTAAAACATCAGAATTTTTCCGATGCCGTGGCTGTTGATCAGATTGGTATCGCCAAAATCAATGATGATCTCTTTCTCACCCTTTGTGTAAAGTTCCATCAGGGCGGTTTTGAAGTCCTCACCTGTTTTCAGATCATCAATATTTTTCAGCACCCTGATGACCATCCTGTTTCCTATTTTTTCCGTTGACGTGATCATTATGGTTGCCTCCTCTGTTTGAAGCGTTTTGAAGTTTCATGAAACTTCGGAACTCTGACGCAAATTTCTCAGGGTGCTGCGCAAACCCCGTCCGAAGGTCGCCACTGCAACCGAGTCTATGCCGCCGCTCAGAAACAGTCCGATTTCCACGTCTGCCATCAGGCGCAGTTCCACAGCATCTGCCAAGAGTTCGCCGTAGCCTTGGATAATCTCTGTTTCGGTACGCTCATCCGCTGCAAAATCGTCGTCCGAGGGCAGTTCCAGGTTCCAATAGCGTTCTTCCCGAATTTGTCCGTTATCCGGCCCTGCAATCAGCAGGACACCGCCCGGGAGATGGTGAATGTCTTTGAAAAACGAGGGCAGTGCATTGTCCACGGTCAGGTTAGGCATGTTGAAACTGAGTGCCGCTTCCCAGTCAAACGCTCGCGGGCAGTCGGGATATGCCAGCAATGCCTTGATTTCAGAACCGAAGATCAGAGGCCCGTAGGGCCGATATGTTTGTAGAATCATGGAACGCACCAACGAGAGGCCCGTAGGGTCGATATGTTTGTAGAATCACGGAACGCACCAACGAGAGGCCCGTAGGGCCGATATGTTTGTAGAATCATGGAACGCACCAATCAGAGGCCCGCAGGGTCGATATGTTTGTAGAATCACGGAACGCACCAACCAGAGGCCCGTAGGGCCGATATGTTTGTAGCCATGGAACAGACCAATCCACGAGGATTCACAACATATCGACCCTACGGGCCTCTGATCTGTGGTTTTCCCGATATCTGCAAACATGGCCTTACGGGCCTGATGCTTGCATTCTCGTTGGCTTCGCTTCCATAAATGCCATTTCCCCAGAATCATGGGATATTCTGTCTCTCCATTTTCCCTTTGGCAACAGTTCCTGCATTTTGGAAATAATGGCAATTTTTTCTTCCCAAGATAAGGCAGCAAGCCTCTGTCTGCGCTCAGTTTTTGCGGCAATAATTTTTGATATATCGGGATAAGATGGTTTTATAATCTTTTGCATGTCAACCGTCCTTTTTCAGATAATATTCTTGAAATTTTCTCCATTTTTCCTTTAATCCATGACGCGTGACAATATCTTCCAAAACTGATCTGTCCACGGAATCAAATTCAAAAAAGTGGATCAGACGGGCGTGATCTTTCGGACGCCCTGTTTCTATCATAATCGCTGCCAGATATTCGGCACTGAATACCCGCGTTGGGGTTTTGCCAAATTCGACTTCGATCACTTTTTCCATTGCTTCTTCAGTCAACGGGTTGTAAACAGGAAGAAGCTGAACAGGCCAGCCCTCAATGTTTACAAATTCCCCTTCGGCTGTGTATCCGAGTTGTGCAAGATAATCATATACAGGGGAGATGGAAATAAGCCCGGATTCTGAAAGCGGAAAGATAACAAAAATATCCAAGTCGAAAGTCTGAACAGGTTCGATATATCGTGTAGCGGCGATTGCTCCACCAATCGCATAGCGTCCGATGATTTTCAGTCCGGCTTTTGTCCGCCATAATTCACAAACAGAAAAAAAGCCGAGTTTCTTTGTTCGCTGATTTTTTATCCTGTACAAAGGTTTATGATATATTCTTCAAACAGAAGCACTCTGTTAATATCTTGTTTTTTAAAAATAAACGGTTCAACATCCCTGGCAAGGCGTTTAAAATCCAATTCCCGGCATCTCAGCCGGAGCTTGGACACCAGGTCGTTTTCACTCCTGATATTCAATTTTTCATCAAGATAATCAGGATTCGCTTTTGTTTTGCCAATGAGAAAAAGCGTATCATAAAAATCACGGCCCATCGGTCGTTTCCTGCAAAAAATACAGGACAGCTTCTGTGAAAGCAATATATCAGCCGGAACGGTGTTGATCCGGGTGAATACGTCAAACTTGCTGATAATTCTTTTATCCGGTTCATATTCAAAACGCTGAGGTTCCATATCAATCTGAATGAGCATTTTTTGGTCTCTGTGGCCTGACAGTCCGCTCTCGAATAAAATATTTGGAAATCGAAGTTTGGCACGGAATGCACTTTTAATGACGGTCTTCAACTCTACTGTATATCCGTCACGTTCCATGTCGTTCTTTATGATTTTTGCCAGTTTTTCAAAGTCGTCTTCGGAAATTCTCAGGTTATCGAAATCAATATCTTCAGAAAATCTGGGACACCCATGTATGATATGAATGCAGGTGCCGCCCATGAATGCAAGTTTTGAGGCATGAGGTGAACTGAATATGGATTCAAGTATTTTGTACTGCAGGTATTCCCGCAGCATATTGGTCCTGAACGGCCATATATTCTTTGGAAAAAATGTCCGGATCTGTTCTAATTCAATCATTGTCTAACCACCTCAGAAAGTGTTTCATTCTTGATGTCAGTATTTTTTGGTTAAATCTCTCCATATAATTTATGAATCGCTTTTCATCGAATCTTTCAAAAAAAGCATCCTCATTAATACGAAGCGAGGCAAAATCGTCCTCTGTCTTAAGGGAAGTGTTGACATAAAAATAATCCAGAATGGCCTTTTCCATAGTGGCTATTCTTGTATGGCCTGAGATGAAATATCCGAAAAACAGCCGCCTGAGAATCGTTCTGTAAGCGTAACCGGCTACGGGTGTCTCGAATTTATAAGTACGGCGTGTTGTAGCGGATGTCACTGCATAAACACTCTCCGGGATCAGATGATAGTACGCCAAAGCGGTTTCAAAAGAAATATATGAGGGCTTGTATATTTTGTTGGCTATCCGGAAGAGTCCGTTTTCATCCAAATCGTAATCAGAAAACAGATAATGCCCTTTTATGATTTTCCGGATATATCCCTTGTGCTGCCACTCGGTCAGTCGCCGTCGGTCAAATCTCTCGTCAACCGCTTTTATATCCGGGATTGAGAAGATTGGAAAGCCAGCCAGTGATTTTTTGAATTGAATATAATTCATAGTTATTTCGTATTCATGTTAAAATTGACATGAATACGAAATAAAGTAAAGCTGGATAAATGTCAATATAATATTTTAGCCCTTCGACAAGCTCAGGGCACGTTCAGCTTCCCGTTCCCTGAGCTTGTCGAAGGGAGCGGGAAATGACCGTTTATTTGAAATTTATTTAAGAATGCCCTTTTCCAGCCGCCACCGTCGCCACTCACCACCTTCCCATACCAGCCCCCCGCTTTCGCCCAGACGCGTATCCGGCCCGTCAGGCAACCTTTCCAGAATTTCAGCCAAGTCTGCCTGCTGCATAACACTCTCAATGGAAAAAGACAAGTCATTTCCATAGCAGACATTTTCCCTCATTGAGCGATTCCAGATTTGTACCGAAGGATCAACCCATGCGGTTTCCCTGCGAAGACGATACAGACGGTCTCCATGCACAAGCTCGTTATCTGCCCGGACGGTTCCGGCCGCAGGGCGATGGCCCGGTTACTCGGGGGACTATTGATTCTTTCAATGAAAAATCAGGAAGTTGGCTATATAGTCCTATACTCAGTTGTCCTCCAAAAAATCCTTTAAATATGAAGTGCAGACAAAACAATAATGTCCAAACTGTTCTTGTTCATTTTTTTGGCTGTACCGCTTTATCAATTGCTCTATTTCAAACCGGAAATTTTCTTTTGTAAGTTTCTTGGCTGATAAAAGCTCGCTGTGAATAAATTCAATGGCATGAATGACGCCATTTAAAACCCCCTTACGACTGGTTTTACATATCTTGGCGTTTAAACCGAGTATGCGAATGGTCTCTTCAGCTTCTTCAGAACTGTTTGAAATCATTTCCCCGTCACTTCTTCTGTATTGAAAAAAATCTTCACAATCCGGCATTAAAGGAGTGATTGGTATCTCATTACGACCTTTACGCGTATCACAATGCAAATCTTCGGGGCGGCGATCCGCTTTTTTTGAGATTCTGATCCTTGACGGTGAGCTTGAATGATTGAAGTCAATATCCGGATTTAAAGACCTCACTTCTTGTTCCGGAGATTCCTGCCTTTTCCAGTCTGTAAATTCTTTTGGTTCCTGTTCCTTG
>JAOZLU010000012.1:6236-26656 GCA_029934695.1 Desulfobacterales bacterium
TTCCGGAGATTCCTGCCTTTTCCAGTCTGTAAATTCTTTTGGTTCCTGTTCCTTGGCGATATATTTCATGTGCTGAGAAATTCTTTGGCCTGAATGAGAACATCTGTTTTTAATATCTCAGGGTCTTCAGGATCAATCAGTAGCCTGATTTCCTCCCCGATTCTTTTTGCCTTATCCAATTCACCTGAATCTGCAAGATCAGAATATTCCTTTAACAAGTTGGATATCCTCTCTATGGCCCGTTCACTTTGCCCCATAAGAAGATCAAGGATTCTGTTTGTGTCAGCGCCGTAAGGATTGAAAGAGGGCTGATAACAGTTTACCTTATCCTCATCAAATTCCAGCAGATATATATTTTCGGTTTTTAAAGAACCTAAGATCAGCGGCGAATGGCTTGAAATGACAAACTGGGTTCCGGGAAAATGTTCCTGCATGACCTGAAGCAGCCTGGCCTGCCATTTGGGATGGAGGTAGCTGTCAATTTCATCAATCAGGACCACCGCATTTTCCTTTGCAAAATTTTTTGAAAGCGCATAAGACTGAACCATACGCTGGACAAAATATCCGACCCAGCCCATAATCACTTTGAATCCCTGACTCAGCAGATTCAGGGAGATGCCGTTCGGGGCATCCTTTGTGGTCACCCATATATCCGGCGGGCTGGCCTGACGCACTGTTTTGAAGGCGATGAGATGATCTGTCACACGAGTTATGATTTCAAACACCTCTCTGATAACCTTTCTTTCCCCGGGATCACTGTCTGGATGTCTCCTTTCCTTCTGAGTTGCGGCATTGTCCAGGTTGGCTATCCAGGCTGAGAACGACTGAACATGATGCTCATCCCTGTTGTTGATGAGCGGGATGAGATCATCAACATGGGGGCTTGTCAGCCCTCTGAATACGACCTCACTTGCTGTGTTGCTGTCCATTTCTCCCCGGGTCTGGGGGAATCCCATGACCAGCGATTTCAAATTATATTTGCCGGAAAGGGTCTGAAAATCACCGGTGTCAACGATTTCAACATCTCTTCCCTGATCAACAGGGTTCAATTCTATAATATGGGTGAATTTTTCTCCGTCAACACTATAGTCAAGCTCTATTTTTCCCCTTTCAAATTCGATGCTCCCCTCAGTGTCCAACCGTTTGACAGAAAGCAGGCTTTTTATTTTCTCCCTGTCAATTTTGCTGTGATCCGAGCCGATAATCCCGAGGGCCAAGGCGCGTAAGATGGTGGTTTTACCTGTCCCGTTCTCACCTTCGAGACAGGTGACATGCTCATCCATTGCTATTATCAAATTTGAAAAATGACCGATATTTGTGAGATGAAGCGAACTGAGTCTGATCAGGGGAGAATACTGCCTCATTCCTTCTGTAATCAGATCAGTAAGATGTTCAAAAGATTCATAAAAAATGATGTGATCCGCAAACTTATTCTCCAATTTTTTTCGCAGTTCCATGACAGCATTTATCTTTTCCAGATTCATCGTATCGCCGGTTGCATGTTCGCGTGAGTGAAAAAAAATGTGGAACTGTTTCTGCCTCGCCCCACATATCTCAATTATATCATCAATCAGGCTGGAATTTTCATTTATGTCAAAAGGTATAATGATAAATACAATCGTAATTTCATCATCAAGGTCTTCTTTTTTTTCTATATTTTTACACTCAATTCCTCTCTGTTGCAAGACCTGATCCAGTTTGTCATACTCGCGGATGAGACGTTCCATACTGAAACTTCTGAATATATGAGCTTTGTTGGCAGATGATTTTGATTTGGACACAATGTCTCCTTTCTCAACCGCGGTTTTTTGAAACAGGGCCACGCCACAGAAACCTGAGTGCGATAATTATAAGTGCTGTTGGGAATATTCGCAATTTCCCCTTCAGATTCATCCAGCCACCGCCACGTCAACGTCTTTCGTATTTTCGGAACAGCGTTTTGCCATCGAGCCAAAAATATATGCCGCGGTCACAGACGGATGTTCCGAACAGAGTGAGGAGATGATATGGCTTATTTCTTTGGGAATGAGGTGATATTACGGATCATACGGATACGGCGGAACAGAACGAATTCTTCCATTCATCATTCCATATCTTGATATCGCCCTGACAAGGCGGAAGCCCAGTTCGCTGATTCTGACAATGGGCTGATCTGCATCACGGTTGGCTGAACGGCAGTAACGCGCATCAACATTCCAACTCCCCCCCCGATAGACCCGGTCCACCGATGCATATCCACCTCTCGGATCTGTTACCTGATCGAAATGATAATTGTCAAACCGATCCATACACCACTCCCCCACATTGCCGTGCATATCGTACAATCCCCAGGCATTTGGCGGAAAACTCGCAACCTTCATGGTTTTTCCGGGATTGATGCCCCTGCATTCATTGCGAATAAAAGCGACCCCGTAATTTGCTTTGTAACAATCCGCCTCATCCCCCCAGTTGAACCGGGTCGTCGTTCCTGCCCGACACGCATACTCCCATTCCGCCTCGGTGGGCAGGCTGTAAGTGTAGAGCCTTTCCATCTGGTTCAGCTTCCATAAGAATCTTTGAGCATCATTCCATGAAACCTGCTCCACAGGGCAGTCCTCTCCACAGTCTTTGAAAAAGGAAGGATTGGCTTTCATCACCTTTTCCCACTGCCCCTGGGTCACCTCGGTGGTCTGCATATAAAATCCCCGGGTCAGTCTCACCTGATGCTGGGTTTCCCTGTCATATCTGCCAGGTTCATCCGAGGGGCTTCCCATCATAAAGGTTCCCGCAGGAATGAGAACAAATCTCATTCCCAGAGTATTTGTCAATATTTTCGGAATTTCATCCTTACGGGCCTGTCCGCGAGTCGATGTTGAAGATTCAGTCGTTGTTTCCGCATCTTTGCTCTCATCTCTTTGCAAGTGCGAAAAGACAAGAAAAGCAATCCATAAAACAGCCGCAATCAGTACATAATAAGCCTTTTTATTCATAGCCGTCAATTATCCATTTTCCCTGTGGTGAAGCCTCCGCAGCGCTGTGGGATTTATTTCGTTTATATATTTGCGGATCCCTCTTAGAATCCCCTCACATAAATCATCCTGATAAGCCGCATTCGTTAATCTTTTACACTCTCTTTTATTACTTATGAAGGACGTTTCTATCAGCACAGAGGGCATCTGTGCGCCCAGCAGGACATAGAAAGGGGCCTGCTTCACGCCTTTATTCTTGATCCTGCTGTATTTTCTCTGTTTCATATAACCGCACAGGTGTTTCTGAATATGCACAGCAAGACGGGTTGATTCATTGATCTTGGCATTTTGCATCAGGTCGTTTAAAATCTTCTGCAAGTCACTGATATTTTTTCGTGTCGTGGCATTCTCCCGTGCAGCGACTCTCACAGCGTCATCATCAGTGGCCAGATTCAGAAAATAGGTTTCGATGCCATACGCCCTCCTGTCCTTGTGAGCATTTGTATGAATGGAGATAAAGAGGTCTGCATTTTTTGTATTTGCAATGGCGGTTCGTTCCTCAAGACTGAGGAAACGGTCACTGTTACGGGTCATAATAACTTCGCAGCCCAGCCTTTGGCGAATTTTTCTGGCAAGTTTTTTGGCAATGCTCAGGACAATATCTTTTTCATAAACCTTCTTGTAATAACCGACTGCTCCCGGATCATGTCCCCCGTGGCCCGGATCAATGACAATCCGCCTTACGCCCAATGCAAGCGATTGTGTCAAATTGGGTATTTTATTTTCCGGCTCTTTCCCTAATCTTTTCTCCTTTTTTGTATCTTTCTCTCTTGGTTCTTTTCTTTTTGTATCTTTCTTTGCCGCCCACTTGCCATTCTGTCTGCTGCTGGCATTTCCTCCCCATACATCAATGACCGTCCTGAAGGGATTTCTGAGAGAGAAAACTTTGTAGGTTTTGAATGACTTGATATCAATAACCACCCTGACAGAACCCGATGACTGGAGCCCTGCCCGTGCGCGGGTGAGCAGATTGTCATTAATCGGAAAATCTTTCTCTATATTGTTCCCGAGCCTGCTGTTGTCAAAATCAATATAGAGGCGATGGGGTTTATGAGCAGAAGGGTCTTTTTTAAGCAGCCTGTGAGTGTATGACGTCTCTTTGTCCGCGTCGATAACAACACGGGTATAGCTCGGATTGGACCAGAAACGGAGTTCTGTAACCACTGTGGTATCTGAATCCGCAGAAGAACTGAACTTCTTTTTATATGGTTTGGCATAAGTTTTCTCGGAATTTTTTCCCAAAGATGATTTGTGTTTCACCTTTGGTCTTTTTATTCTGGATGCCTTATATTCCGCTTTTGATTTTTTATATATTTCCTCTCTTACCTTTACCTTATTTTTCAGAACGCGTACCTTTGGAAAGGATACTTTTTTCTGTACTCTTGCCTTTCCAGTTGGCTGCCGGGAAAAATTCTGTATCCCCTCTTCCGCTTTGGGCCTGTAGCTGCTTTTTGGGAAGTGTTTCAAAACGCGCTGGAAATAGTCGAGGGCCGCTTTTTTATCAGACACTTTGAATGAACGGTTGTATAATCCCTGATAAAGTTTCCCAGCCATGTACAGATTTGCAGCAGCATAGCGACCTGAAGGGTCCCCCCTGTAAGCATCACGAAATTTTTCAATGCAAGGGAACCAGTTTTCCCTGTACTTGAGCTTCTCAGGTGTCTTCAGGAGTTCCTGATAACATTCGGCAGCTTCATAGTATCTTTCTTCGGCTGTCGCTGCCCATGAAACCGGATCCCCCCGCATTCCGACAAAGCAGGCAATAAGCAGACAATATATATAAATTTTTTTGTTCAGCATCTGTAAATATTCGACAGTAAAAAGTAAAAAGTTGAAAGTGAAAAGTTGAAAGTATCCCCGTAAGCCACTTTCCACTTTTAACTTTCCACTTTTTCCAGTTTTAATTGGCATCAGACATTTTTGCCTTTTCCTGCAATTCGTTCAGACAGTTTATTGCATCAAGCGGCGTCATTTTTGATATGTCAAGTTTCCGGAGTTCCTCTGTCAGAAAATGTCCGGGTTTGCTGAAGATATCCAGTTGAACAGCCTCTTTTACTGTATCGGTGCTGCGCTCGGCAAAAAGAGACCGCATATTTGCGCCCTGATTCCTGTTTTCTATTTCAGAAAGAACTTTTTTGGCCCGGCGTATCACTTTGTCAGGGATGCCCGCAAGCCTCGCAACCTGAATACCGTAGCTTCGGTTTGTCCCTCCTTCCACCAGTTTTCTCAGGAAAATGATTTCATCATTCCATTCCTTTACCGCAATATTATAGTTTTTCACCCGGGGCTTTTTGCGCTCAAGTTCTGTCAGCTCATGGTAATGGGTGGCAAAAAGGGTTTTCACGCCCCTGTTTTTGAAATCATGCAGGTATTCCGCAACAGCATAAGCAATGCTGAGACCGTCAAAGGTGCTGGTTCCCCGCCCGATTTCATCCATAATCACAAGGCTTTCTGAGGTTGCATGGTTCAGAATATTGGCAGTTTCCTGCATTTCCACCATAAAGGTGCTCTGTCCCTGAGAGAGATTGTCCAAAGCACCCACCCGGGTAAAAATTCTGTCTGTCACACTCACCGACGCGTTTCGGGCAGGGACAAAAGACCCAGTCTGTGCCATCAGAACCAGCAGGGCCACCTGCCGCAACACAGTTGATTTGCCTGCCATATTGGGTCCGGTAATGATAAGCACCTGTTTTTCATTATTATCCATCCTGACAGTGTTGGGGACAAAGCGCTCTCCGGCGATCATTTTTTCCACCACCGGATGCCGGCCGTCTTCAATGAGGCAATGCCCGTCCGTGTTGATATCCGGCTTTGAATACTCATTATGCTCTGCAATTTCAGCCAGGTTCAGGAGGCAGTCCGCCCGGGCCAGAAACTGGGCAGCATTCTGGATTTTCGAGTTGTTTTTTACGACTTCCTTCCGTATCGTGTCAAAGATTTCATATTCAAGGACAGCCCTCCGATCCTCGGCGTTGAGCACCTTTGATTCAAAAGACTTGAGTTCATCAGTGATATATCGTTCCGCATTGGTCAGGGTCTGCTTTCGCTCATAATGCGGCGGAATATCTGCCGAGCGGGCCCGGGGTGCTTCCAGATAGTATCCGAACACCTTGTTATACCTCACTTTGAGAGAGTTTATGCCTGTTGCCTTCCGCTCCTCGGCTTCCAGTTGAGCGAGCCAGCTCTTGCCGTCCCTGCTGATTTTTATCAGCTCATCCAATTCGCTGTTGTACCCCTGTCTTATGATGTTCCCTTCGCTGATTGTGGGGGGCGCATCTTCACGGATCGCCTTTTCAATGAGCGCGGCCAGATCATCCAACTGAAATTCGTCGCTCGGAATCTGAAATTCAGAATTCGTAAACTGGGACAGCAGAGATGTTATCTCCGGGAGCATCATCAAAGAACATTTCAGCGCGACAAGGTCCCTTGCATTGGCGTACCCCATGGCGATCTTGCTTCCGATGCGTTCCAGATCATAAACCGATTTCAGACATTCCCGGATGCTTTTGCGGGTCTGGGAATTGTTCCTGGCTTCCTCCACAGCGTCAAGTCTGGACCGGATTTTCCCAACATTCATAAGCGGATATTTCAGCCAGTCTGACAACAGCCGGCTCCCCATCGCGGTCACTGTCCGGTCCATTATTCCCAGAAGCGTCCCCTGACGGGTTCCTGTGTGCAGATTTTTGAAAATTTCCAGATTCCGGCAGCTTAAATCGTCAACGAGAAGGTAATCACCCAAGATATATGTTTCGATGCCGGTGAGATGTTTGATTTTCTGTTTCTGGGTTTCGCCGACATAAAAAAGCAGCGCACCGGCAGCGATTACCCCGGCCTTTAAATGCTCACATCCGAAACCCTCAAGGGAAAGAGTCCCGAACTGATCTGTCAGCAGTTCACGCCCCCTTCTGTGAACAAAAAATCTGTCCTCCGCAAATGTCATCGCACTTCTGCCGGCAACCAGCCCTTCCGATATCTGACGGATGGCTTGGGAAAAAAACGGATCATTTTTGGCAGACTCCGGGAAAAGGACTTCGCTGGGCGATACCCGGCGAATCTCATCAACAACAGCGGTCAGCGATTTTGATTCTGCCACTCTGAATGCTCCGGTTGAAATATCGAGATAGGAAAATCCGATAGCAGGAGCAGACTTTCGCCCGGTGTCTGCAAATACGGCAAGAACATAATTATTTGATT
Source organism: Desulfobacterales bacterium (assembly GCA_029934695.1). Lineage (GTDB taxonomy): Bacteria > Desulfobacterota > Desulfobacteria > Desulfobacterales > 4be13 > JAOZLU01. The sequence continues at coordinate 13,439 of JAOZLU010000012.1, forward strand.
TTTCATCCAGGAATTCATTTTCAACAATCATCCCCGGGGTGATCACCCGCACAACTTCCCGTTTCACCAGCCCTTTTGCTGTTGCGGCATCTTCAATCTGATCACATATTGCGACCTTGCAGCCATGTTCTATCAGCCGCGCTATGTACCCCTGGACGGCCCGAACCGGAACCCCGCACATTGGAATGGGAATGTCGTCTTTCTTGTTTCTTGCTGTTAAGGTGATCTCCAGTATTTTGGACGCGGCTTTGGCATCCTCAAAGAACATTTCATAAAAGTCCCCCATCTTATACAGGAGGATGGCATCAGGGTACTTTTCCTTGATGGCCAGATATTGTTTTATTACGGGAGTTGTTTTCGTGTTCATGGCTGTATGTTGCAAACTGTAAATGTCTGGGGCAGAGAAATCCGGTGGAAAGGAGTGCCAAAATGCAATTTTGGCAGTATTGTCAAAGCATTCAGGCAAGTCCGACGCTTTCATCACAATACTGCCAAAATGTAATTTCAGCAGTTCACATTCGCCCGCTCAGGATTGGGTCTGTCAATCCGGCAGGTCTGGTTAAATCAGAATTCTGAACGACTGAAGTTTGATATCCCGGAAAATTGCCCCTGCCTATTTTTTCTTAAGTTTTTTCTTGCCGGAAGAATCATCTTTTTTGGGAATATCAACGATGTTCATATCCTCACTTTCCTGGAAACCGGTAATTCGCAATGATTCCACTTCCCTTTCAAGGACTGATATTTTTCCACGTTGAGTTTCGCATGTTTTGTTCAAGAACCTGATCCTGCTTTTAAGCTGGAACTCGACAAGGACCGCCTTGTATATAAAAGTCAATATTACCCCGGCTGCGAAGAAACCTGCAAAAAAGTATCCAAGATACAATTCCGATGTCTTATAATCCAGAAACCACTTGAGTTCCAAATCAGCCAAGACTTTTATGCTGAAAAGGTTATAGCTGAAAATCTTCGTTTCTACGAAGATTCCCTGGTTCTGCACAAAGAACAGGACGATTAGGGTGATAATGACAGACCAGTAACCGATCTTAACTTTTTTCATTTTGTTTCCCCCATAAGTTTAAATGGTTTAAAATTATTAAGAAGCCTCAGTCAAAAAAATCAGGCTTTTTTTCAAAAAACCTGGTTGCTTAAAATGAGACATGATTGAAGTGCCGAAGGCGGCTTTCATAAACGGCAAAAAAAATGAATGAATTTACCTCTCCGGCGCTGTTATAAGGTGAACATTGATATACGGATATTTCATCCCAAGAATATGCTCCATGTACCACGGTGTCCCCATTGTTTTTATGACATCTTCCTTAAATATTTGGCAATCTGAAAATTCCTGCTCTTATCAAAAAAATGGAATTTTTAAACAGTTATTTGATATTTACACTTTTCTCTTATGAAATTCAACCTTTTTTTCCTTTAATCGGCACAATTTCAATTTCTCCCCACACGCCGATCTTATCCCCTGTAATTACAACAATTCCCATGATATCCCGCATTTTTTTCCCAAAATCAATTGCCTTTCGGATATCTGCTTCTGATTTTATCCGGTTCCCAATTGAAGTGGCGGCCGCGTCAGCAAAGGCACAGGATGCTGATACAACACACACAGCATCCGCTTTTCCCAAACTCAGGGAATGGCCCACGGTTCCCGATGAAGTGCATACGGAAACAGGCATGTTCCCAAAAGCAAGCCTCAGACCGATTTTCAGACTCAGCCGGGATTTGCCTGCAAAAATTCCGATGGTGACGGGCGTGTCTGTTTTTAAAAAAATATCCCCTCCGTTTTCAACAACAACTTCATTCGTGTGTGACAAAAGCCCAAACCCCACATGTTCGGCGATTGCGCCCGCAACAGCGGCCATAGGCCCCACGCCGGCGTTTTCACCGGCTGCGGTCATATTCTGTATGATGATCGGCGCGGGGGTGGTGATATGCCAGGGGGTCAGCGTTTTGGCAAATTCAGGATACCTGTTTATATAGGATTCAATATATCCCCTGTATTGCAGGATAAGTTCCCGTGCAATGTTTACAAGGTGTTTCGGAGCATGCACATATAAATCAGTTTCTTTTACGACCACCTTGAAAAAGGAGTGGTTATCTTTTTGTATCAGATTGCGGTAAGTGCGGTGTTGGTACATTTGTCCGGTATTTCCCAAAAATTGAGGCTGTTGAGTTTTTAAAAGGTTTCACATCCCTGATATATTACCTTTATACTAAAATTCGTTCCCGTCAGAAACAATTTTTTTCCGCTCCGTCTATATTTTTCATTACTGTAAAATAATTTTTCAAATTGTTTTGAAGTGAGTGTAAAATAATTTTTCAAATTGTTTTGAAGTGAGTGTAAAACAATTTTTCAAATTGTTTTGAAGTGAGTGTAAAACAATTTTTCAAATTATTTTGAACGACTTGCAAAGTCGGGAAGAATGAATTTCCCTGCCTGCTTATCCATGGGCTGACATGTTCGGGCGGGAAGGGAGCAGGCGGGATTCAGCTATTGCCGCGGGAGTGAATTGGCCAGCCAAAAAAGCCCTTGGCAGGCAGCCCTGAAAACCTGCCTGAAGGTAGAATATTGCTACCCTGTAATACTGTTTTCACCCCATTGACTTTTCCCTCTGTTTTATGAAATGAATAAAAGAAAAATCAGGATAATATAAAAATAGCATAAGCGCGCCCTCTCCCCGGTCAGCAGGTGACGCGTATATAAAATCAACTTGTAATAAAAACCCATATCAAATAAGCGGATTAAGTGATTTGAAAAAAATGTTGATTCCCAGAAGGAGTTTCCAGAACCTTTTCGTGCGCGAGATTCCCGACAGCTATATCCTGTTATAAATTTAAGAACAGTGATTTCTGAACTCAATGTTTGATTTTTTTCCGATTTTGTAAGATGTTAAGGGAATTGAGCAAAAAAAAAATTAGGTAATAAAATGAATATTTATGTCAGCTTAATTATTGTGGGATCAGTAGCCGTTGCGCTTTCAGCATATCTGCCTCTTCAGGCACCTGACAAATATGCATCCCTTGTCCTGATCATTCTGTCCACAGTTCTTTCCCTGCTCCTTACTTATATTATTACAAAAAGATGGATGGAAAAGAAATTTGATGACAAGATACATGTTCTGAAAGAGAAATATGAAAAAAAAATACATGGCCTTAAAAAAGAACACGACACGGCAACGCTTGAAAAAACCATCAGGGACGGAACACAGACGCTCATAAAAAATGCTCTGGATTATTTCAAACTTGAAAATATCAAAAATGAAATGGGGGATTCTGCTGCAATACAAAATCTCCAGCTTGACAAATACGGTCAGATCATAGAACTGCTGGCCGATTTCTCCCTGATACTTCCTGATATCACAGAAAATCGGGCCATTGTCCAGAAGGAAATCGTCCACCAGATTTCAGTCTATCAGATAGATGAAAAGCCGTTTTCGATGTTTCTGCAAAGAATAATGGACAAGTATATTGTAACCGTCAATAAAAAAATACGGGAGAAGATCAGCGAGAATACCATGGGATTCATGAAAACCTGTCCGAGATGTGCGGAAAGGGTTATGCTGAAGGCCAATGTATGCAAGCATTGCAGACATGACTTCAATACACTCCCCATAGGACCTCCCAAAGCAGCTAGCCCCACGGATTATGTCGAAAAAGGAAAAAAGCTGTATGATGCAGGCAATTATCAGGAAGCAATTGATGCATTCAGCAACGCTATCAAACTGAAATCAGACTACGCAATTGCCTATTATAACCGGGGAATCGTTCATTACAGGCTTGATGATAACGAGCAGGCTGAAAAGAATTTAAGGGAAGCAGACGCTCTGGGCTATAAGAAAGCAGAAAAGCTTCTGAAAAAAAAAAGAGCAGGGACAGTTAAAGGGTTAAGGGTTAAGATGAAATAACTTTTGAACTCCCTTTACCCTTTACCCTAATTTTTCCCGCCAAGGTAGGCGTTCTGCACTTCAGGATTTGCCAGCAGTGCGCTGGCAGAATCTTCAAGCACGATGTTCCCCACTTCCATGACATATCCCCGGTGAGCCAGTTTCAAGGCAACCCGCGCATTCTGTTCCACCAATACCACGGTGACTCCCGTCCGGTTGATTTCCCTGACCGTGTCAAAAATGGCTTTGACCAGAATTGGCGCAAGCCCGAGGCTGGGTTCGTCCAGAAGAAGAATTTTGGGCTTTGCCATGAGCGCACGGCCAATGGCAAGCATCTGCTGCTCGCCGCCGCTCAGAGTTCCGGCCAGTTGCTCTCTGCGCTCTTCCAGTCTGGGAAACAGCTCATAAATCCAGTTCAGAATTTTTTTGCTGCTTTCGATATCTTTGGAAGTGAACGCGCCCAAGCCCAGATTTTCCCGGACCGTAAGCGTACCGAACACGCGGCGGCCTTCGGGAGACTGGGATATCCCCTCTTTCACCACTTTGTGGGCAGGGAGTTTGTGCAATGCTTTTCCATTGAAAAGAATTTGTCCTTCTGAGGGCTTCACCAAGCCGCTGATAGCGAGCAGGGTGGTTGATTTTCCGGCCCCGTTGGCACCCAGAATGGTCACAATTTCTCCTTCATCCACATGAAGACTGGTACCATGAATCACTTCCACATTCCCATATTTTACATGAAGGTTTTTTATTTCAAGAAATTTTGTCATTTTATCACTTGTCGTTGGTCGTTTGTGATTGGTAGCTGATCATAAAGGCCGGACTTCATAAATGCCGTCCGGCCTGATATGAGGAAATATTGCGGACGGGATTGCAAATCCCGTCCGGCCTGATATCCCGTCCGGCCTGGTAACACTGATTACTCTTCTTCATCTGTTCCCAGGTATGCTTCAATAACACGGGGATCCTCTTTGATTTGCTCAGGTCCGCCTTCTGCAATTTTACGGCCATATTCTATGACCACAATTTTCTGACAGGCCTTCATCACCAGTCCCATATCGTGTTCAATCAGCAACACTGTGATGCCTCTGTCCCGCATTTTTCGGATCAGTTCTACGAGACTGTCGGTTTCCTGCTCATTCATGCCGCCGGCAGGTTCATCCAGAATCAGCAGACGGGGTTTGGTGGCAAGGGCGCGGGCGATTTCCAGAAGCCGCTGATTTCCATAAGAAAGGTTTTTTGACAACTGAGTGGCTTCGCTCCTAAGCCCCACAAATTCCAGTTCTTTCAGTGCAAGCTCAAGGGCCTGCTTTTCTTCCTGTTTCTGCTTCCGTGTGTGAAACATGCCGCCGAATATGCCGGATTCCATGCGGCAATGACACCCGGCCAAAACATTTTCCAGAACAGAAAGATTCTGAAACAGCCGGATGGTCTGGAAAGTACGGGCAATGCCGAGGGAAACAATGCGGTGAGTGAGAAGGCCCTTGATTAAATGTTCGTCAAAAGTAATTTCTCCCTCATCAGGCTGATAGTTTCCTGTAATCAGATTGAAAACTGTTGTTTTTCCGGCCCCGTTAGGCCCGATCAGTCCCACCACTGATTTCTCATCCACATCAAATGAAACCTTGTCAACAGCGGTCAAACCGCCAAATCTTTTGGTCAGATTCACTAAGCTCAAAAGTGCCATGAAATTCCCTTTTATTAGTCTGATACCCGTAATTGGGTGCTTTAAAGAGCAAATATATGAAAGCGTCTGTCACAACCACACTTTAATATCACTGTAACGCCCTGAATCCGATAACTTTTTGGGTGTGTCCCACCTCCCTGTCCGCTCATAGCTTAGAGCGTTCGACAGAGCCTTCGACAGTTGCGCCATTTGAAACATAAAATTTATCATATTTCCTGATCAGAATGCAACAATTTTTTCAGGGATGCCAAGAACGGGGCATCTGATGCGGGGTTGATAACAAAATAAGGAATTTTCCTGATTGATTTCCTGCTCAGTTTGTTATATGGGTATGTTTTTGAAATGCAAATTTGATCGTATCCAGTTTCAAATTATAAAATTTCAGGAGGATATTATGGAATGCAAAAAAGAACAGAACCTTAATTCATGTAATTGCAGCTATGATCCTTGTGCGCGTAAGGGAATCTGCTGTGAATGTATCAGTTATCATCTGAAAAGCCGGCAACTTCCGGCCTGCTGTTTCCCTGATGATGCCGAACGGACTTATGACCGCTCTTTTGAACATTTTGCACGGCTGGTCACACAAAAAAAAGTTTGATGATCCGGTCTGTCGTTTTCGCAAATCGAAAAGGCGGTGTTGGGGTGTCATCCCGACGTTTTTCGATAAAAACACACGGGTTGCAGAAGAGATCACAGATGATATCATAAAATATTTTGGAAAAGACAGGATTTAGGGAAATCTGAAGTTTTAAGCTTCTTTCATCCTTCGTTCTGCAAAAAAAGGAGACGATAAATATGTCACCGTCATATAATCATGCTTATACCCATGCAAGGCTCATCGCAGAACTGAGCAAGAATGAGAGTCATTCTGTTTTTTCTGAATTGGCACTTGATATTGGAAAGGATCATATTCCTGATATTTCAGTTTATCCGAAACGAAAAATAGATTGGCTGAATGACGAAGTCAAAGTATCAGAGATGCCTTTGTTGGCGATTGAAATATTGTCACCTACCCAGGGAAGCAAGGAACTGATTGACAAGTTCAAGATTTATTTTGAAGCCGGAGTAAAATCCTGTTGGCTGGTCATACCTGTTGCACGGTCCGTTATTGTATGTGATGCTCCTGACAGGTCAACGACCTTCTTTGACAGGGATGTCGTGGATAACGCACTGGGACTGAATCTGCCGATTAAGGCAATATTTGACTGATGAGATTGGAAACTGGAAACTTGAAATATGCCTGGTTCTAACGGTTTTTGTGGTTTCCGATACGGGCCTGAACCGCAGATGAACGCAGATGCTCATCCGCGGTTTGTGAAGGTTGTCCTTCAGACCGGCTTTCAGGATTGCAGCTGTCTGAAATCTTATGCAACCACAAAATCCGTTAGAATCAGAAATATGCTGGCCCCGAGTCTGTCGAAGGAAGGTTATTATGGAATGCAAAAAAGAACAGAACCTTAATTCATGTAATTGCAGCTATGATCCTTGTGCGCGTAAGGGAATCTGCTGTGAATGTATCAGTTATCATCTGAAAAGCCGGCAACTTCCGGCCTGCTGTTTCCCTGATGATGCCGAACGGACTTATGACCGCTCTTTTGAACATTTTGCACGGCTGGTCACACACAAAAAAGTTTGATGTTTTATTCCCATAATTTACTGAAACTTCTGTCCCGGAATAAATTTCAGGGCTGAAGAGCTTCAATGCGCTTCAGCATAGTTTCGCTATCAGCCGGGGAATTTATTCCTCGGCTTTAACCCAAAATTCGCTGAATTAACTACAGATTTCAGGCTGAAACCGGAAAATATCCGTTTTCCGATTTTCCCCGGAATGACACTCTGATCCGGGATATTTATTCTTGAAAATCGCCTTAATGCTCAAATTATGAGACGCTGAAAAAAAGTCTTGACTTTCATATCGTTCTTTAATAAACAGTTCAGAAATTGTCTGGGTGCTCATAGCAGAGCTTAATAGGGAATCCCGTGAAAATCGGGAGTGGTCCCGCCGCTGTGATCGGGGACGAATCCTGCAATAGGCCACTCCGGGTATTTATCCGGCGGGAAGGCGCAGGGAGTCGGTTGATCCGAGAGCCAGAAGACCTGCCCTGACAAAAAGCCTCTTTCCCTGCGGCGCAACAGGGTATGGCACTAAATAAATATTAAGGGTCAAGTAAACTGGGTGCAGCCCTTCGAGCTTTTTTAAGGCTTGAAGGGCTTTTTTTGTTTTCTGAATACCGGCAGAGAGCTTACGTCCAAAATGGTGCTGATGAGTGAATAATACATCCGTCATAATTCCATTTGGGAAGGTGCGGCCGGCAGGATGATCCGAGAGCCAGAAGACCTGCCTGAATTATTAATGAGTGATCTTCGAGGAAAGAGATTACATTATGGTCCAGAGGATAAAAAAGGGACATCCCCGGATCAGGTTATCCGGGGATTTAAAATGAGAACCAGGTTTTTCCGAAAAATCTGGTTTCTCAGGACAGATTTCCGGACTGTCACCGTTTAATTTAATTAATTAAGGAGGTAAGACGATGAAGACCGGGATAATTGTTTATGTTTTGGGGAATCAGCTCCATGAGGAGAATTTTGATGAGAAGAAGGCTGTAAGAGATATGGATGTTAAAGCAGACAAAGTGGAGCTTGTCTTTTCCGGGGAAAAGAATTTTGATGTCAGTGATGCCTGGTGGAAACTGACCTCAAAGGGAATGAACCGGATTGTTTGCAGATACGGCGAAATCGCTGGCTGCTCCGAGATCAGGCTTAAAGACCGTGAACTCCAACTCTGTGCTTATTAAATTTTTTCTCGTTCCCTAATTTTTTCTCGTTCCCAGGCTTCCGCCTGGGAACGCATACACCAAGGCTCTGCCTTGTGAAGTATTCCCTGATTTTTTTCTCGTTCTCAGGGCTTCCGCCTGGGAACGCATACACCAAGACTCTGCCTTGTGAAGTATCCGAAAAATCTCCATTTCCTATCCAGTATTCATACCCCTCCTTTCCCGCTACCATTGTTTAGTTGCAAGCATCTGCTTCAACTTCTCTTCGGTCTTTTTCTCGACAAGGAGCATTTTTTTGGCTTTGGCCCTTTTAATTTTTTCCGTAAGCACCTGCAACTCGGCAGGTTTCTCGATAAAATCCATGGCACCTGGTTAGGCTGGTGTTGCCATTTCCATGAGTTTATTTATTTCTCTTTATTCGGATACGCTTCATCCCACAATTGTTCAAATCGCTCTCTGAATTTTTCATCAGGAATATGCGGTGAAATGGGTTTATATTTTTTGACTTTACAAAAAAGACCTTCTTTTTTAAATCCTTTCAGTTGTTTCAAAATAAGCCTTGCATCATTTATATCATCCTTGCTTCGGAAAGCATGTATCTTATGGGCGAGCAGTTCTTCCCATTTAGCTGCTCTGAGAATGAGATACTTGTGTTTGAACACAACAATATTTGATTTTGTCTCCAGTCCGAAAAATGAGATACTGTCATTCAGCCATGTTTTTTCAAGTTTCATTTCGTCAGCAACCTGAGTGATCAATTTTTCCAACAGGTTCCGTTTCCTGTGATTGGCAGGGAAAATGGCATCAATGTCATGCGTCGCATTTCTTGATTTCAGAACAAACAGGCTGACAATTCCGCCAGCAACGGTCATATCAAGTTTCGTATTATTTTCTTTCAGCAGATCAGCAAGCCGCTTCAAAGCCTTTTTGGCGTTAGTTACAGAGAGCTTTTTCATTTCACCTTATACGAAAAACATAAAATCTTTCGGTGCAAAAATATTTCTTCTTTCAAAAACTGGTGAGGCATCATCCGATTTGAAATATTTACGATATGATTCTTCTATTACCGAAAAACCTGGCGGATACTCAAATACCTGATTACACCAGTCAGGCAGAATTTCAGAACGGTTTTTGGGCGGCATATTCCAGAGTTCTTTCATTCTTTCCACGATACATGCTTTTAAAGCATATTTCAAACTGTCAGCATCTTCAGGGTCAGGGATTTCATGAATTTTCCATCCTTTATTCCAGAAATACTGAACTTCATCTCTGAACTTTGTCTCATTCCTTTTTAAAATTGCCCCAACCATTCTGCTGAGACATTTTAATGGCGTATCTGCTGAGAGTTTACTTTTCATTTTATACTCTCCTTATCCAAATTAATATTGGGTGGCGATTTTCAAGAATAAATGTCCCGGATCAGAGTGTCATTCCGGGAAAAATCGGAAAGTGGATATTTTTCGGTTTTAATCCGGAATCCGATGGATTCCGGGTTAATTCATCAGCTAGTATATAGCAACAATTATTAATGTCAAGATAAATATCATGATTGATTATTGAGGCAGTTTACACTTTCCAGATGATAAAAAGTTCGCAGTTCCGCGTTCAGGCGGTGCCGCAGATGATAAAAAGTTTGCAGTTCCGCCTTCAGGCGGTGAACAGCGTCGCCTTTTATGTTACTTTGCATACAGACACGGTTATAGTCACGTTATGAGTATGTCAGTTGGGCTTATTTCATATAAATCTGAATGATAAGTCAATGGGGTGAAAGGAGTATTCAGATGGGACAAAAAGAGCATCTGTTGGCAAAGCAAAAAGGCATTGACTGTTTTTATTCCATTTTTATCTTGAATATTCTGACAGAATAGTGTAAACGGTTATGTTAAATTTAACAAATCAGATCATTTTTTAAACTTGCAAACATAGGAACAGTGTATGGAAAAAAAAACCGTTCAAAAAAAATTCTTGCCTTTGGTAAAACGATTGGCCGCTCTCTTTGTCATTTATTTCTTTTTGGTCATCCCCCTTTCAGCTTATCTTCTGAGTGAGGACTTTTATCCGGCAATCGGCATGTTTCCGGCGTTACTTCTTGTCAATATTTTGTTTATCAGTCCCATGATGCTGTTTATCAGCTCGGATGAAGCCCTCATTTTTCTCAGTGCCCTGTGCCGATGGATTGACACATTGAACAGGTGGGTGGGCCACGGAGTGGCTTATGTCACATCTCTGCTGATCATAGTGGTTTTTATGGATGTGGTCATGCGCTATGCGTTCAGTACCAGTTTTGTTTTTATTCAGGAACTGGAATGGCATCTTTTCGCTTTCATATTTCTTATGGGAGCGGGATATACCTTGTCCAAAGACGGCCATGTCCGGGTGGATATTATTTATCAGCGCATGGACCCCAAAGCACAGGCATGGATCAATTTCATCGGTGTTTTAGTGTTTCTGCTGCCTGGATGCTATATGGTCATTGTAACGTCTGTCAATTTTGTCTATAACTCCTGGACGGTCTTGGAAGGTTCACCAGATCCGGGAGGTATCCCGTACCGCTTTATTTTAAAGTCAGCGATTCCTCTGGGATTTATTCTTATCATGCTTCAGGGAATTTCTCTGAGCATCAGGAGCCTGTTCACGATTATGGGAAAAGATATTGATGCTGATGGGAAAGGCTATCATCTGGAAAGGGATTGCAGGTCTTAGGCAGCTTGCGGATGATTCTTTTCATCAATAAAAAAAAGGCATCTGGATGCAGGTGCCTTTTCCCGATAAGCCATGAAGGTGTTTCAGATATATCTTTCCCTTAATCTTTTCTCGACAGCCGGCATCTCAGTTTTCCGCCAATTTCATTGTCATAATTCATCATTCACAAATCATCATTCTGTGAAATACGCCTAAAAACCAAAAGCCAGCACTGTCACATCATCCTGTCGCTCATATTCGCCTTTATATTCATTGAATGCCTGAAGGAGAACGCTTCGCTGCTCATCAAAAGGTTTCCTGCCGTTTTCCCTCAGCAGTTTTCTGAAACGACGGGTTCCGAATCGCCGGCGCTTTTCCCCGCCCAACTGATCCACAAATCCGTCGCTGGCCAGATAAAAAGACATCCCTTTTTCGACATTGACGGTGTGATTGGTATAATCGAAGTTTAAGTCGGAACGCTTATAACCGATGCTGTGTCTGTCGCCTTTGATGACAACCACTTCATCATTGTGAAAGTAATACAGGGGCAGTTTTGCCCCTGCAAAGGTGAGCCTGAAATCATCGGAGCAAGCCTCTTCATCCGGACTGAAACCGGATATAAAACATATTGCAGCATCCAGGCCGTCATCGGAAAGCGTGTCATCCTTATCCTGCTGAAGAGATGTTTTGACAACGAAATTAAGCTGTTTCAGAATCTGAGCAGGATCACGGCACCCTTCATCCTTTATGATTCTTCTCAGGCCGGAAGAAGCGATCATGGTCATAAACGCACCTGGAACGCCGTGCCCGGTGCAGTCAATGACTGCAAAGATAAAATCGTTGCAGGAGCCGGAATCAGGAAAATAATCCTTAAAAAAAATATCTCCGCCCACGACATCTTTGGGCATCCAGATGACGAAGCTGTCCGGAAGGTAAATATTGGACCCGTCCAGATTCGGCAGCAGTGAGGTTTGTATGACTTTGGCATATCGGATGCTGGCCATAATCTTCTCATTGGCTTCCTCAACCTCCTTAAGGGTATCATTCAGCCGGATGTTCTTCAGTTTCAACTGCTGCTGTGCGGTCATAAAATTTTTGGTGGCTTTTTTAAAGGCTTCCATTATATTCTTGCGATTGGCAATATCGGCTTTTTTGATCGCTTCTGATATCTGCCTGCTTTCGGTAACATCACGGCTGACCCCTATGATCCCGAGGACTTCGCCGTCATGGCCCCGATAAACGCTTCGGAGCGTGTCCAGAAGGAGTTTCCTGCCATTCGGATATCTGACCCATTCCTCGCTGGATTTGGGTTTGTCTGATTCAAGAACCTCCTCATCTTTTTTGCGGAATGCCCTGCCCCATTCCTTTGGGAAAATTTCCATATCTGTTTTCCCAATGATTTTGGGCCGGTGAATCCCCACAAATTTTGAAAATGCGGTGTTGCAGGCCGTGTAAATCCCGTCCCTGTTTTTGCAGAAAATCAGGTAAGGGATCGAATCTGTCAGATCTTCCGTAAACGCCAGAGCCTCTTTCAGCATACTTTCTGATTGCTTATATTTTGTGATGTTGCGGAAGGTCTCCTGTACAATCTGTTTTTTTCCGAGGACTGCCGGAGAGGCGGTGACATGGACAGGTATAATTTCTCCTGATTTCGTGACAATCTCTGCTTCATAAGAAAACCCTTTTTCTTCTTCATAAGCAAAGCGGTATGTCTCATTGGTCTGGATTTTAAATGCTTTGGCATAGTATTCCGCTTTTTCCGGCGGATGAATTGTCAGGTGGTGATATCCCACAATCTCATCTCTTGTTTTCTCCAGAAAAGACTCAGCTGTTTTGTTGCAGTTATTGATCAGTCCGGTCTGCGTCTCTATCCATAAAATCGGATCTTTTGCATATTTAAATGCAACACTGTATTTCTGTCTGCTTTTTTTGAGAAGTTTTTTTGCCCGTCTGTACCTGATCTCAGATACTTTTAACCGCAGCATCCGCCCGCGCAGTCGGTTCAGTTCTTTTATGAGCTGATCTCTGTCCTTCTCTTCATCTTTCATGTCCCATTTCAAGGGCATCATTCCACTCATTTTTAAAATCGAAACCTGTCAGCGTTAAATGTGTTCAATTCAGGAAAAAGCCGGGTTTCTCTCAGTCTCGCTGCGGAAACGAACCCCGGCTTTTAAAAATTCAATTC
>JAOZLU010000012.1:26756-31709 GCA_029934695.1 Desulfobacterales bacterium
AATTCAATTCGGAAAAAAAGCCGGGTTTTTTTTCAATCTTATCTGGGGAAAGAAACCCGGCTTTTGAACTCAGAATGACACGAAGCGTTGACAGTGAGAATCTCTCTTTCATTCAAGCAGCTCTTTTTTCATAAATTTCATAAACATCTGACATAAAGGAGAAACGCTCCGATATTTATGCCGTGTCAGATAAAAACTCCGTTTAAGATTCAGATTTTCAATCATCAGGGACTTTAGGGTTCCCGTCCTAAGGTCTTCAGTGACAGCGATGGCAGAAAGAATGGAAATCCCTATGTTATTTTTTATCCCCTGAATAACAGCTTCCGTGCTTCCCATTTCAGCAATAACCTTAAATTCTTCAATATCACAGCCTGCCCGTCGGAGGCTGTGCCGGATGGATTTTAATGTTCCGGAACCGCGTTCGCGGACGATAAAAGGTTCTTTGAGCAGCGTTTTCAGGCTGATGTGTTTTTTTTCTGCCCATCTGTGATCTGCGGGGACAATAAGCAGCATCTCATCTTCCACCAGTTTTTCCTGGAAAATGCTTTTGTCCCCTGTTTTGGCACCCACAATGCCGATTTCCAGCGCACAGGAGAGGGTGTCGCTGATTATTTTTTCGGTGTCTCCGATAATAAGGGAAATGGTAACTTCCGGATAATCCTTTATGAAAGCACCGATAATACGGGGAAGGATATGCACACCCGGGATCGTGCTTCCCCCGATGACAAGATGCCCTCTGATTCCCCCTTGGAACTCAGCGAGAGCCGTTTCCATCTCATCGCGCAAGGCAATCAGTTCATTTGCATAAGCATGAAGCAATTCCCCCGCTTTTGTCGGAATTGCCTTTTTTGAAAGACGGTCAATGAGGCGGCATCCGAAATGGTCTTCCAAATCCTTGATATGACTGCTGACGGTGGGCTGAGACAGGTAAATGGCTTTTCCCGCCTTGGAAAAACTTTTCAGTTCAATGACTTTGCAGAAAATATGAAGTTGCCAGAGGTCCATATCAATTATGAATTATGAATTGTGAATTGTCATTCATTGGCAACTGATAACTGACTGTTGCAGCACTTCAAAACATATTCGGTCACAATAATTCATAAATTCACCCCCTTCCGTTTCAGCCAAATCCCGTCGGCTCGGATCTGCCAATCCGAGCAGAAGGAGAATTTACGAACTGATGCACTGTTAACCGAACTTCTCTTTTAATTTTTGGTTGACGATGGGCGGTACCATATCTTCGATTTCACCGCCAAACTTAGCGGCCTCTTTTATAATAGATGAACTGGTGAATATCCATCGGAGGCTGGTCATCATAAAAATCGTCTGAACCTCCTGTCTGAGCTTCCGATTCATCAGCGCCATCTGAAATTCATAGTCAAAATCGGACACTGCACGCATTCCGCGCAGTATGGCCCCGGCACCCCGCTGGGCCGCATAATCCACAAGAAGCCCGTTATGGGTTGCTATTTCGATGTTTTGAAATTGTTCCAAGCTGATTTCAAGCATCTCCACCCGTTCTTTGACACTGAAAAGTGACTTTTTGGAGGGATTGCACAAAATGGTTATGATAATTTTGTCAAAAAAATTAAGCCCCCTTTCAATAATATCAAGGTGGCCTTTTGTCACAGGATCAAACGATCCGGGATATATGGCAATTCTTTGCATGAAGCCTTATTCCTTGTTTTTATTACATTAAAAAATTATAAAATCCTGCGCCCCTGACCTGATAAGTACCTGGCCATATGTTTTCAGGTATCTGCATATGAGGAACAACTTTCTCATTGTGAACCGCAGATGAACGCAGACGGCCTGTCTGCCGGACTCATCCGCGTTCATCCGTGTTCATCCGCGGTTTGTGAAAGCTGTTTTCCCGGGAAAAAATTCCGGAAAACTTTTGGCCGGGTACTCAGTCTCATAACATATAATCCAAAAATGAAACAAGCGTTTTTCCATATCTTCTCTGATCTGAAAGCGCATAATCAGGAAAATCTTCCGGAATCGGTTCCAGAAGGGAGTGTTCAACAACAATACAAGCCCCCTTTTCCAGAGAATGGCTGCTGTGAAGATTGCAGAGGGCCGGTTTTATCAGATTTTTGTCATAAGGCGGATCCATGAAGACAAGGTTGAAAGGTGAAAAAGAGTTTGATTTTATGCACTTTAAATTATGTTTTATGTCCCATCTGATAAATTTTGCTCTGCTTTCAAATGCACATGACCGAATATTTCGTGCTATGACCGAGAGGGCATCTCTGTGTTTTTCCACAAACACGGCAAACGCTGCCCCCCGGCTTAATGCTTCAATGCCAAAGGCTCCGGTACCGGCAAACAGATCCAGCACAACCGCTTCCCTGAGCATTCCTTCCTGTTCCCGGAAATCGTTTTCCCCATGCGCTTTGGCATAAGAACAGGGGATATGCCGGGAGGAAAGTATGTTAAAGACGGATTCCCGTAACCGGTCCGCTGTGGGTCTTGTTATCAAGCCACATATCGAATGCAGCTTCTTTCCCCTCAGGCTTCCACTGATAATTCTCAAAACAGCCCCTTAAAAAGTGAAAAGTGAAAAGTGAAAAGTGAAAAGTTGAACAATTTTGCAAATTGTTTCAAAGCCGTTCTGCAACCCGTAAATCCATCCCCTCTTGCTCCTGATAATTTCAGAGAGTTGTCATTCTCAGCTATATAAAAAATAACAGCACAACAATAGCGAGAAGAATATAGCCGATATACAGGTGAATATCTCCATGCTGGATCCATCGGAGCTTGTCAAACAGCGACAGCACAGGCCGCACGATCATATTGCCCATATAAAGCTCCGCAATATCATGAATCTGACTATAATAATGTGTTTTTTCAGGAAAACATCCCCGCACCCCGGGATGGTCTTCCCTGAGCGGTGCAACTGGCCTGAAAAACTCAAGAATCGAGGCCGCATACGAGGAACCTGTATATTGCATTTTGACAGTGGGCCGGGTGAAACCGCAACCCCAGGTGCCGGACCGGGAAATATTCTTCCCCTGATACAAAAGGATGCGAAACGCCAGGATCAGCAGGAACACCGCAAAAACAATCATGGCCCCCCGGGTGATATTGGCAGTCATCTGCAGAAAAGGAGCTAATGGAATGCGGCCATAATCCAGTCCGAGGGATGCGACACTCTTCAGAGCCATAACAATGAAGGCGTTGGGAAACACCCCGATCAGAACGCAGGCTCCTGCCAGCACCATCATGGGGATCAGCATCATGCTCCCCTTCTCATCTGTATTTTCAGCCGCCGCTGTCCTCGGCTCGCCTTGGAAAACAATACCCACCACCCTTGTAAAACAGGCCAGAGCCAGCCCCCCGATAACAGCGAGACTCACAATGGAAAGCAGACTGAAGACAAAGGCTGTCTTTTCCAGCGCAACACCTTGGAATCCGCCCATATAGATCAGAAACTCGCTGACAAATCCGTTAAACGGGGGGAGTCCGGTAATCGCCAACGAGCCGATGAGGAACGTGGTTCCTGTAATCTTCATTTTTTTGAGCAGGCCCCCCAGAGCATCCATTGAGCGTGTTCCGGCCTTTCTGAGCACCATGCCGGCCCCCATAAAAAGAAGTGACTTGAAGATCGAATGATTCAGGACATGCAGAAGTCCGCCGGAAAAGCCAAGTATGGCCATAACCGGTCTGCCGGATGACGCGCCGATCATCCCGATCCCGATGCCGATCAGTATAATCCCGATATTTTCAACACTGGAATAGGCCAGCAACCGTTTGAGGTCACGCTGGCCCAGGGCGTAAACAACACCGAGAACCCCGGAAATCATGCCTGCCGCCAGAACGATATTTCCGAATATCTGTGTGTTCCAGTCCAGCAGCATGTAAATACGGAGTATCCCGTAAATTCCGGTTTTGATCATCACGCCGGACATGACCGCGGAGATGTGGCTGGGTGCTGCGGGATGTGCATGGGGCAGCCACACATGAAATGGGAAAACACCTGCTTTTGATCCGAATCCGATAAAAGCCATTATAAACACGAGCATTTTCGCTGTATCAGGAATTCCCGATGCGCTGAAATCAAAATTGCCGGTATAGGCATGTATAATACCGAATGCTGCAAAAATAAACATGACCCCTATATGGGAAAAAACAAAATAAAGGTAGCCTGCCTTTCGATTTTTCTCAGACTGGTAATCGTATATCACCAGAAAAAAAGAGGACAGGGACATAATTTCCCAGGACAGTAAAAAGGTGATCATGTTGTTGGCAGTTACAACAAGTGCCATTGATGCAATAAGCAGACTGAAGAAAAAATAACTGACTGCTGTCCGAAGCGACGCTTCAGGCTTGTCCATATAATGAAAACTGTAAATAACGGCAAGCAGGGAAATGCCAAAGATGACAGACAGGAAAAAAGCCGAAAGGCTGTCAATTTGAAAAGACAGGGTATAAGTGTTCAGGTATTTAAAGGAAGCCGTGCATGTTTTCATAAGGATCAGTTTTGCCACGGCATCATACAAACCGAGAAAACAGCCGGCTCCGGCAGTCAGAGTCCCCGCAGTTTTCATCAGGGTGAATCGTTGTCTGAGAAAAAGGGACAGAATGCCCCCGGAAAAAACCATGAGCAAAGACAGAAAAAAATAGTTCATAAACACCTCAAAAAGTAAAAAGCAAAAAGTTGAAAGTACATTTTTATAAACTGACCACATCAGGAGGTCACCAACAAGTCAATTTGCCAGCCTGTTCATGAACAATGCCCATCAGAAATGAGGTTCCTGCCCATTGAACTTGAACAACAGTCTTTATGACAGATATGACGATATGTCAAGAACATTTCTGGTTCTAACGGTTTTTGTGGTTTCCGATATGATCCGCAGATGAACGCAGACAGACGCTCACGGCCTGTGCAGCCGGTCAGAGTGCGGGAGCATCAGCGTTCATCCGCGGTTTGCAGGGATCACAGCTGTCTGA
>JAOZLU010000244.1:0-4359 GCA_029934695.1 Desulfobacterales bacterium
CGGCAATGGCAGCAAATGTTTCGGACGGGGTTGCAAACCCCGTCCGGCAATGGAAGTCCGGCAATGGAATGACAGGTGGAGGTGGGACCTACCCCAAAATTTATAAGGAGGATTTAAATGGAAAAAAGTCGTCAAAGGAAAAGAACGCTGATTGGAATCTCATTCGTGATTCTCATACTGTCACTGGGAGGTTGCTATCAACTGCTCCAGACATTTAATCCTCAGCATCAGGAGGCATCCCATATTGAGCCTGTGATTTATCAAACTGACGGAATGAAACTTGAACAGATCCCTGTGGAAATTCCCAGAGCGAACGTATCTGCCGCCTCAGGACATTCAGACATTGTCAGTTCAGTGGCTTTCAGCCCGGACGGCAGATTCGCACTTTCAGGAAGCGATGACAAAACGCTCAGATTATGGGAGACAAATACAGGCCGGGAAATCCGATCTTTCATAGGTCATTGGAGACCTGTCACATGCATAGCCTTCAGCCCGGACGGAAAGTTCGCACTCTCAGGAAGTGATGATAAAACCATCCGCCTGTGGGATGTGGAGACAGGGCGCAGTATCCGCTCCTTTGAAAAGGACTCGTTCTCTGTCAGTTCAATCGCCTTCAGCCCGGACGGCAGACTTGCGCTGTCCGGAAGCAGTTATAAAACGCTTAAATTATGGGACGTAAAAACAGGCAGAGAAATCCGCTCCTTCAAAGGGCATAAGAGCCGGGTCTTTTCCGTGGCCTTCAGTCCGGACGGCAAGTCTGCCCTGTCCGGAAGCCATGACAAAACCCTCAGATTGTGGAACGTGAAAACAGGCAAAAGCATCCGCTCCTTCAAAGGCCATTCAGATGATGTGAATGCCGTGGCTTTCAGTCCGGACGGCAAATTTGCGCTCTCAGGAAGCGACGACGGAACCCTCCGCCTGTGGAAAGTGTCAACAGGCAGGAGCATCCGTTCTTTCAAAGGACATTCGGGAGAAATCAGTTCAGTCGCCTTCAGCCCGGACGGAAAATTTGCCCTGTCAGGAAGTTATGACAAAACCGTCACGCTGTGGGAAGTCAGGACAGGAAAGAAAACCCGCTCTTTCAGGGGGCATTCGGATATTATCCATTCCGTGGCCTTTGGTCCGGGCGGCAAGTTTGTGCTTTCAGGAAGCGGCGACAACACGCTCAAGCTGTGGGAAGTCGTAACAGGTCGGGAGATTCATTCTTTCAAAGGATATTCAAGGGGCGTTGCCTCGGTCGCACTCAGCCCGGGCGGCACACTTGCCCTGATGGGGAGCGATGACATGACGCTCAGGCTGTGGGATGCAGGAACAGGCAGGGAAATCCGTTCCTTCAGGGGGCATTCAAAGGGTGTCACCTCAGCGGCTTTCAGCCCTGACGGCAAATTCGCACTTTCAGGGAGTTATGACAGAACGCTCCGTCTGTGGGAAGTCTCCACAGGTCGGGAAATCCGCTCGTTTAAAGGACACACAGATGATGTGAATGCAGTGGCCTTCAGTCCTGACGGCAAATTCGCACTTTCAGGGAGTTATGACAAAAGTCTCAGACTGTGGAAAATCTCCACAGGCCGGGAAATCCGCTCTTATCAAGGACATTTGTACGGAGTCAATGCCGTGGCTTTCAGTCCTGATGGCGAATTTGCGATATCAGGGAGTTATGACAAAACCCTCAGATTATGGGATGTAAAAACAGGCAGAGAAATCCGCACGTTCAGGGGACACACGGGATCTGTCAATGCAGCCGCGTTCAGTCCGGACGGCAAATTTGTTCTGTCAGGGAGTCACGACAAAACCCTCAGACTCTGGGAAGCAGAAACAGGCCTGGAAATACGCACATTCGAGGCACATTCAAAACCTGTCTCTTTTGTGGCGTTCAGTCCGGACGGCAAACTCGGTCTGTCCGCGAGTCACGATAACACTGTGAGTCTGTGGGACATATCCACAGGCCAGGAGATCCGATACTTGAGAGGACATTTGGAGCCTGTCATGTCTGTGGCCTTCAGTCCGGACGGCAAATTCGCCCTGTCCGGGAGTCAGGATGGCACCATGAGAGTCTGGAACATTCCCACAGGCCGGGAAACAGCACGGATGTTCTCTTTTACGGATGATGAGTGGATCGTGATGACTCCTGAGGGGTATTACGACGCGTCTGTGAACGGGAGCAGACACCTGAATGTGAGTGTGGGCGGCAATATTTACACAGCCAGACAGTACGAGGCTATATGTTACCGCCCTGATATCGTCCGACTCGCTTTGAAACTGGGCAATACCCGGGAGGCCATCATCCGGAGTTTTAAAATCGGCAGGCCGATTTTCATGACTGAGGCACAGCCTCCCAAGGCGTGGTTTGTTTCTCCGTATGACCACTATGAGACGGATGATTCCCGCATTGCCGTCCGGGTCAGGACAGAGGATGCGACAGATGCCGTGGCATCGGTTACGTTCAAAGTGAACCATCGCCCCCTTGCCACAGAAGAAAAATCTGAGCATCTTGCAACCACGGGTGCAGAAATATGGGAGTTCTCCGGCCAGATTCCGCTGATCATCGGCAACAACTGGATCACCGCCGAGGCCCGAAGCAAGACCGGACTGACACAGACCGCTTCGCCTATCTTGGTAGTTCGCAAGGGTAAAGGCCCCGGAATAGATCCCAAAAAACTTCCGACCTTGTGGTATTTCGGTGTGGGGGTCGGCACTCATTCCGTGTCTGAATTATCTCTCAGTTCCCCTGCCAAAGATATTGAAGGGCTGGCAGAAATCCTGAAAAAACAGGAAGGCCCGGTCTATTCAAATGTGAATGTCAGAACACTGACCGACCGCGAAGCCACCCGTGACAACATCGTCAGGGAAGTGAGGACTTTTTTTGAGAACGCCGTACAGGAAGACGTGGCGATTCTCTTTGTTTCGGGCTATATGATGAGCAGCATTTCCGGACATTACTTCATCTCTCATGACGCGGACCCGGACAAACTTTCTTCCACTGGCGTATCCTGGAGCGTCTTTGATGATGTGATGAGAACCATCAAATCCAGCGTTTTGCTTCTGGCGGATACCTGCCATTCGAGAAATGTTATCCGCAATGAATCCTGGAAGGCCCAGATCAACACGGATCCCAATGAATTTCTTCGGGGAACGGTGCGAAACGGCGTTATTGTACTTTCCTCCGGTTCCGGTCCCATTGTCCCGGGAAAAAGTCCGCCAACAGGACATGGCGCATTTGCCAAGGCACTGTTGGACGGCTTTAAAGGACAGGGGGCAGCCCAAAAAAAAGGGGTCGTGAGGCTGAGTTTCCTGCAAGACTATGTGCGTGACACTGTCAAGGAACTGACAAGGAATACACAGGAACCCATTATCCTCAAACTGGAGGGAGGGGCGTTTTTGGATTTGGTCCTGGCGAGAAAATAAGTGTGTCATGTCATTCCGCTCATAACTGAGAGCGGACATTTCCGGCCGGGCCGGACGCAATGTTTTGTCTCCTCTGCCGGACGGGGTTTGCAACCCCGTCCGGCAATCAGCGTTCGACTGAGCTCACGCCGAAGCCCGGAATGACGGGTGGAGGTGGAACTCACCCTTTTTGTTGTCAATTTCGATTTTTATACATTTTACGCCATTTTTTGGGACTCACATATCCTCTTCCCAAAGCCCACATTCCCTTTCGGGATTCTCTGGCTTGCAGTTCTGATTTCCTGTACGGCCCGGGAGTAAAGTCTTTCGGGAATTTCCCCTGATAAATTTCGGCAAACCCGGCCCTGACCATCTCAAGCCCTATGTTTTTCCTGCCGACAAATACTTCGGCAAGCTGCCGGTTATACATATCCAAGCCATATCCCCTGATATGAACCATTTTGTTCAGAATCATATTTTCGAGATATCTTTTGGCATCTTCGCTGTATGGCTGTGCCGGTTTTTTTTTTCTTTTATTTGCTGTCTCCGGTGCGTCAATTCCCACAAACCTTACTTTGACAGCAATGTGATAACCTGTTGCCTTGAAACTGTCTCCGTCATAAATTTTGTCAACCCTGAACTGTCCGAGAGAAGCGTTGTGAACATTTTCATCTTCCTGAGAAAAATCCGGTTTGTCTCCCTTGGATTGTGTTTCTTTCCGCGGGAGCATGACTTGTTCAAAATTTTCATCAGGCTCTTCTTCGATTCGTTTCACATTTTCTTTCGGATAACCGATGATTGCTCCGAATCTGTAGCACTTGACCTGATCGCCTTCTGTCCATGCCCTTATTGTCTTTATCTTCTTTCCGTTGTTCAAGATGATTATATCGGCATTTGCAGACAGCGGGAACAGCAACGACAAAATGAGTAATAAAGATTTAAATATCAAATTATTATATCGAGGTTTTGGAAACC
>JAOZLU010000244.1:4459-9360 GCA_029934695.1 Desulfobacterales bacterium
GAGGTTTTGGAAACCTCGGAGGTTTTGGAAATCTCGGAGGTTTTATGTCTTGAAGTGCCAAAATTTGTGCTAAAATTTCATTTCAGCACTCCTTTGCGGAAACAGCATCCTGTCAACAAGATCGCACAGAATATGCCCCAGAGTGATATGCGATTCCTGGATCCTTGCGGTCGTGTCTGATTCTACGGCAAACGCCATATCCGCACATTCTGCCAGCTTTCCGCCCCGACCTGTGAAGGCGATGGTGAACATCCTGATATCCTTTGCCGCTTCCACCGCTTTGACGACATTTCCTGAATTGCCGCTGGTGCTGATGCCGATGGCGATATCGTCCTTCTGCCCCAGTGCCCTGATCTGCTTGGCAAAAATCTCATCAAAATGATAGTCATTGCCGATGCTTGTGATGACGGATGTGTCTGTTGTCAGGGCAAGTGCGGCAAGGGGCGGGCGTTCAATCTGAAACCGGTTGATAAATTCCGCTGCAATATGCTGGGCATCTGCCGCGCTGCCGCCATTGCCGAAAATGAGAATTTTATGGCCCGAAGCAATGCATGCAACAAGTCGGTCCGCGCCTTTGATAATAAGCTCAATGTTGTTTCTTATAAAATTCTCTTTTACCCTGATGCTCTCATCAAGGATGTTTGTAATAATGTCTTTCATGTATAGCTCCTCTTTGCGAAGGATGAATTATGAATTGCCCTCCGGATTTTCCTCGGTGTCCTTCATCTCCGGTCCACAGAATCATCATCATAAAGACTTCTGCCGATCTTTTCCAGACACTGCCCTGCAACTTTACAGATTTTCAGAAAAGAACATCATTTCTGCAAGATCGCCAACTTATTTTTCTTTTCAATCTCTGCCGAACAACTTTTCCAGATCAAAAGGAAATTCTGAAAAAACTTGTCGTAACTTGTGTCTTACTTTAATGCCTGCCTTTCTTTTTGCATTTATTGCTTGACATATATCTGCATGAGATTTATCTTTGCTTCCAGCAGTGTCATAGATACAGAACAACCTTTTCTCTTCCTGCTTTAAACTCCTGATGTCTGAACATTTCGCTATGACAACACCTTTGATAGTCCTTTTCTTTCCTCCCTCTTCATCATTTTTCAATTTTTTGGCTATCTTTTCTTCCAATTCCTCTCTTGAGATATAATTTTTTCTGTTGACCGACATGCCAAGGCTTGATGCTTGCTCAAAAGCAAGAGGTTTTAATCGGCCGGTTTCCTCATCAACATGAATCGGTGAATAGATTTGCCTTATCAGATCCTCATCATCCTGAACAGCAGATGGAGAATATTTGCTGACAGATTCTTTTTCACAAATACAATCTCCGGCCTGTAACCGATACTCTTTGCATTTGCCAATTTCAGAGGCTATTTTTTTACAGTCCATAAATCGTCAACCCATGAAAATTGTTCAAGAAATAAAATCAGATCTTCAGGAAGTGCGTCTGTATCCAGATATACAATATCCTCTCCTATTTCGTTACGGGCATCTTCGGCGTAATAC
Source organism: Desulfobacterales bacterium (assembly GCA_029934695.1). Classification (GTDB taxonomy): domain Bacteria; phylum Desulfobacterota; class Desulfobacteria; order Desulfobacterales; family 4be13; genus JAOZLU01. Next base: position 5,972 of record JAOZLU010000244.1, read on the forward strand.
CAGAAAGCTTTGTCACCTTCAAAGCATATTTCAGCATAAAAATTTTCTTTTTCCCAATAGAATCCGACAGTACCGGAATTTCCCAAAGTCGGTTTTGGGACGGAAATATGCTTTGGCAATAAACGGAGCAGGCTCATCGCATCATCAACCGTCTGTCTGTTCGGAGCAACACCCCCGTAGCCGTCCCAATCATCCGGTAGCGACAAATAGCTGATCAACTGACCAATCAGATCGCCAAAGCTGTCTTTTTCCATATAAATATTTCTGAATAAAGCTTTATTTCTGATTATAACGGATTTAGGGGAGGCATGTAAAGCCCCGTAGGGGGCGGTATATTTGTAGCATCAGTCCGCTGCAGATCACATCAGAGCCCCGGGCGGTATATTTATAGCCACAAATATGCCACCCCTACGGGGCTTGATGGGGCTTCGGGCCTGACGGTGCTACAAATAAAATATGTCGCCCCTATGGGGCTTGGATCGGAGCTTCCCCTAAATCCGTTATAATCAGCTTTATTTGAATCAAGTTTGAAGCTTTTCATCCTGTCATTGATGCCCGGTCAGCCGATTCTGAATGTCCTCGATAAACGGCATGGCATCCTCATGCCCCAGTTTCACCGCCTTTATAAACTCTTTTAACGCTTCATCAAGCCGATTCTGTTTCAGATAAAGACTGCCGAGCCTGTGCCTGAAAAGGCCGTTTTCAGGTGAGATTTCCACACTGTGCTGACAGAACACCATGGAAATTTCAGGGCTTTCCCCCTGGATATCAAAAAGATATCCGAGGGCCGAAAGCGACGCGGAATCATAAGGATTATACCTGATCGCTTTTTTATACGTCTGGATTGCCTTGTCTGTCATATTCATGGCCGCGTAGCATTCTCCGAGATAACGAAACGCCGGTCCTGATTCCGGCCTGAGCTTTGCTGCTTTTTCAAGAAATTTCCTTCCATCTTCGAGTTTTCCGGATTTGAGATAAAGTCTGCCGGTCTGAAATGCCACTTCAAAAACATCTTCTCCCAATTGCCCGGCTTTGAGGAAATATTCGAGTGCCTTGTTGTTGTCTCCCATGAGCATATTCACAAGTCCTGCATTATAAAGCGTCATGGCCTCATGGGGAGCCAGGCGGACAGCGGATTCAAATCTTTCAAGTGATTTTTTGTAAACACCCAGAACACCGAAACAGACCCCGAGGCTGTTGTGAGCATTCGCGTTTGACGGATCAAGACGAAGTGCTGTTTTGAATTCTTCAATGGCTCCGATAACATCCCCTTTCTGATACAGTTTGTCCGCACTGATATTCAGGCTCACCGAATCAAATGCGGCGGTGCTGCCAGGGCCGGAGAATGTCGCGTGTTCAAGGGCTTTGCAGGCATTTCCAAGAATCCGGTCTTTATAAAAGCGGTCAAGTGGATATGAGGCGATTCCGATGGTAATGGTTTCTTTATGATGTATTGCAAGATGTCTCCGCATCTTATCTGCAAATTCCGTGCAGGCGTGTTTGTCTTTTTCGGGAAAAAAACATCCCAGGACACCGTGACCGATCAGCCCCCACATTCCGCGGGAAGGAGAGGAATTACATATTGAATCAATGAATTTGGCAACATCCGTCAGCAGTTTTGCCGGATATCTTTCGCCATGGACGCTCTCCTTTGTTTCTGTTTCCGAAGCCCCGGGAACTGGGAACAGGTCAATCCGGACAGCCATTGCAGCGAATTTTGATATATATTTCAGGTCGATCATGGCTACATCGCTTAATGATTTCCCCACAAGAATATCCGGAAATGCTTTTGACAGTTCATCCAAACCCGGGGATTCCGGGCTGGCCTCATGAAAGATGAGGCCATCGTTCCGGACCACAGAATTTGTCTGGGAAAACAGGAACTGTTGGGCAGAACAGCGATTGTGATGTATTTTTTTGCTGTTTTGTGTCATCAAAGCGTCTCTCTCAGCAGTGCGTTAAAAGCTGTTTCAATGATTGGAAGTTCATCTTCCGCTATTGTCCGAAGATCCATAATAAAGAAATCATCTTCAATTCGTCCGATAACAGGAGGTGTATGTTTGCGCATGGCGATTTCAACAGCATTGGCGGACATCCCCTCAATTCTGACACCCACACATTTGCTGGGAAGCTCCTGAAGGGGAAGCGCGCCTCCGCCGACCCGCGAAGAAAGGTTCATAAGTTCAACGCAGATCCGGGCATCATTCAACCCCCTGAGCATACTGCCCAGTTTTTCCGCTTTCCTTTCAATCATAAGAAGCGGACAGGTCAGCATCCTCAATGTGGGAATCGCCTCAATCGCTTTTTCCGGGTCCCTGTACAGACGCAGGGTGCTCTCAAGGGCCGCGAGGGTCAGCCGGTCTATGCGAAGTGCGCGGGTGATCGGATTTTTTCGTATTTCAGCGATAACCTCTTTTTTCCCTAAGATAATTCCCGCCTGGGGCCCTCCAAGAAGCTTGTCTCCGCTGAATGTGACCACATCCGCACCTGTTGCCACGGACTCCTGAACCGTCGGCTCCTTTGACATGCCATATTTTGAAAAATCAACAAACATCCCGCTCCCCAAGTCTTCCATCACCGGAACATGATGTTTTGCGCCCAGGGCAACCAGTTCTCTGAGCGACACCTCCGCAGTAAAACCGACAACGCTGTAATTGCTTGTATGAACTTTTAAAAAAAGGGCTGTATCTGCTTCGACGGCATTTTCGTAGTCTCTGGGATGTGTCCGGTTCGTGGTGCCAACCTCCTTTAAAATAGCACCGCTTTTTGTCATCACATCGGGAATTCTGAACGAGCCGCCGATTTCCACAAGCTCCCCTCTGGACACAATGACCTTTCTGCCCGAAGCAATGGTTTCCAGACATAGGAGTACCGCGCCGGCATTGTTGTTTACCACCATGGCGGCCTCAGCTCCGCTGATTTCACACAGGATATCCTCAACACAACTGTATCTTGACCCGCGCTTTCCCAGAGCCAAATCAAACTCCAGATTTGAATATCTGCCTGCAATGACCTGAAGATTCTCAACAGCCTCCGCAGCCAGCAGAGACCGGCCAAGATTGGTATGAACAACCACGCCGGTCGCGTTTATGACGCACATGAGATTCGGGGTCATTTCATCCGTTATCCGATCTTTTATTTTTTGAAGGATTTGATCATCTGACAGGCTTTCTTCCGTTATATTCGGACTGCTGTCAAGAATAGCAGCCCGGAAATCCTCAACCACCGAACGGACAGCCTGAACCAGGACGGATTTGGGAATCTCTTTGGATAAAGGTGCTGTCTTTGAAAGTTCAAGGATATGATCCACGCCAGGCAACATTCGCAGAAGGATTTTTTGTTTTTTGTCTAATTCCATGATGTTTGATGTTTGATGTTTGATGTTTGAT